>CAIUUR010000220.1 GCA_903902345.1 uncultured Geobacteraceae bacterium
CATCGAAGCTGTCCTAATTGAACTCCTCGAGAACGCACGGGAATTTCACCCGGATCATGACCCTCAGGTCATGATCACCGTAACCCTGCATGATGACTCTCGACTGGCTCTCCGGGTGATCGATGCTGGGATTAGCCTTTCACCCGCCCGACAGAAACGAGCTATTATTCCCAGCATCCATTGGGAGAACTATATTGGCGGAGATATGCCAGGGACAGGACGTGGTCTGTCCGTGATCGCAGCGTTGGTCTGGGAGAACGGTGGTAGTTGTCGCCTGGGCAATCGTGACGACGGTACCGGTGTGGTTGCGGAAGTGGTCCTGCCCTATATCAGCCGCGAAAGGATTTTCCCCGGCACGTAACAATAATTGTAACTACTCACCACCCCCCTGATGCTAATTCCGTCTGAGTTCCGTCGCGAACAAAAAACACCTCGCACTTTTAACCGCCCCTACCACATTTTCTGAACAATCTCTCGTCCACGGCAGAAAAAGCAAGGGTAGTAAAAAAAAGCGGGACATTTTGCTCTCTTTCCTATAGAGTAGGCTCTCAAGCGGATACAGGTTAGCTAAGGTTCACACCCTATTCTCAATAATTCCATTTATCTTGTGGCAAATTCAACATGATTCTGGCCAGCAAAAACATCACTTATTCTCCCTTTAACCCTTCTCTTCATGGAGTGCCACTCCCATGATGAAGACCAGTGCCGAAATATACCACATGATCCACCAGGATCCTGACGGACTGGTCGCTTACGTCCTTTTTATTCAAGAAAGGAATAAGACTCTTGAGGACAGTGCCGCTCTCAACAGTCGCAACAGCAGTAAACCTCCCAGTAGCGAGGGCTATGCCAAACCCGCCCCCAAAAGCTTGCGCATCAAATCCGGTAAAAAATCAGGCGGTCAACCGGGACATCCTGGAACCACACTCAAACAGGTCGAGAAACCTGACAAGACCGTAACCCACCCTCTTGTAATCTGCCCTTGCGGATGCGGCAGCGATCTCAGGGCACTCCCAGCCCTTGAGCAAAATCATGAAGCGAGACAGGTGTTTGACCTGCCAACACAAAAACTCGAAGTAACTGAACACAGGGTTGAAACCAAGCGCTGCCCGGTTTCCGGCAAGTTAGTCCAAGCCCCGTGGCCGGTCGGTGTTACCGCCCATGTCCAATACGGGCCGGACTACTCTGCGTGGCTGGTCTATCTGTACAACCAGCAGCACCTTCCTCTGAACAGAATCGACCAGATGAGTTTCGATCTTTACGGGCAACATGTCAGCGAAGAGACGATTGTTAGCGCTATCAAGGCCCTCGATCAAGAGCTGGTTCCCTTCGAGGTGGCGATCAAAGAACAGATCCTGATGGAACCAGTAGTCGGCGCTGATGAAACAGGATTACGGGTACTCGCGGAGCTCTACTGGCTCCATCTCCTCTCCACCCCGACTCGAACCTGGTATGGTGTTCACAAAAAACGCGGCAAGGAAGCACTGGATTACTTTGCCATTCTGGAATTCTACCAGGGCCGTCTCGTTCATGATTGCTGGGACACTTATTTCAAACTCACCTGCTGCCTGCATGCGCTGTGCAATGCCCACATCCTCAGGGAGCTGGTTTTCGCCCACGAAGTAAACCATCAGGCCTGGGCTAAAGTGCTGTTCGATCTCCTCATCGACATGAACCATAAACGCAATGAGCAGATGCAGGTAGCGGCGTACTTCCCCGAAGAGTGTCTGTTGGAATGGCATCAGAAGTACCAAGAGATCCTGGGCGAAGGACAGAAGGCTAATCCTCCCCTGATCCCGGAACCTGATGCTCCGAAAAAACGGGGCCGCAAAAAACAGACCAAGACTCAGAATTTGCTGGATCGCCTGGTTCTTCATGAACAGTCGGTGCTGGCGTTTCTCCACGATTTCAGAATCCCCTTCACCAACAATCAGTCTGAGCAAGACGGCCGCATGATGAAAGTGAAACAGAAAGTCTCTGGTTGTTTCAGAACTCTCGAAGGCGCGGAACGTTTTGCCAGGATTCGCAGTTATATATCCACCGTACGCAAGCAGGGCCGGTCAATTTTTGAGGAACTCAAGGCGGCCATGCGCGGGAATCCTTTCATTCCGGAAGCACCTTCAACAGGGTAGGTCCCTCCCCCACACCTAACGCCCGATATCTTCACAACTTCAACGGATTCCGTTCGATTATATTCGGATTCGTGCGCTCAATTGCCGACCGTTTGGACATCCGTGCCATATCGGCGACCTCCACTGGTTGCGCCCTCCTGAGTAGTTACAATAATTTCATGGTGCGCTCCCGGTACGTCAAATACCCCCAGCAAAGCCGGGGGTTCAGCTATTCAGTAGTTTGCTTTTGTCGGGTATGCGTGCGGTAAACCGGGCACTCACCATAGCGCTCCATACAGTACAGGGCGATATTGGGAACCGTTCTTCCGGTTACCTTACG
>CAIUUR010000221.1 GCA_903902345.1 uncultured Geobacteraceae bacterium
AGGTAGTAAATCCTAAATTCTAAATCGTTTCACGCGGATAAATTCGGATAAAATCTGATGAAAATCTGATTTGAATCTATGGTTTGATCCGCTTTTATCCGAATTTATCAGATTTGATCCGTGTGATGCCTGAGTTCTTTTCGGTTCGGACTTACCGTAAATTCAAGCGGGACAGGGTACTGATATGTCTGCCAGGGTCAAGTAAAAAAACAGTCATCCCTTGACACCGTTATTACCGTGAAATTGATGCCTGTTATGCTTCCAGAGTATAAACAGAGATGCAACCTGATGGGCGACGGTTGATCACTCTGATATGCGCGGGTTGGGTACCGCATGACTTGGTTTCGTCGTGGAGCTGCCTCAGTCTAGTAGCGGGAGCTTGGCTGCAATGGCCTATCCCATAGTACCCTCGAGGGTTCTCCGACCGCGGTCACATCTCTGTTTATATTCTGGAAGATTTGTCGCGTTACTTTTTTTCCTGTTATGATGGTGAATGTTCTTGCATTTATGTTAAACGGACTATCAGACCCGTATTGAGTATGTTAAGGTTAGTGTCCTCTCTGGACTATCTGCTATGGCGACAATACCACTATCAAGTCGACCTACAAGAGAATATCTGTTTTGACTCTAAATCCCTGGGTTTCTGGCAGTTGCGGGTTTTATGCAACTGCCGGAAAACCAGGCTCAGTTAAACTTGCAAAAGTAATATTAGTTACGCGGTAACGGTCTTTAATTCTCTGGCGATTGCCCACATAAAAGCGCAAAGCTCGCGGGCTATGGAACAAATAATGATCTGGTTTTTCTTGCCTTTGGCAACCATTTTCCGGTAGCGGGCACAGAGTCTTACCTGAGCTTTCCAGGCGATGTCACGAACTTCCTTGGGTAACCCTGCCTGTCGTTCAAGCAGTTCCTTGCTGATGCGAGCCGGGAATCGATAGGTATGCGCCGCCTCGACAAGTACTTTTCTCGCATGCCCATTGCCGGCCTTTGTGATACCGCCGATCCTCCTGGTCTTGCCGCTTGAATGCTCAGAGGGAACAAGCCCAAGGTAGCTCATAAGTTCGCGCGGGTTATCAAAGCGGTTCAAGTCGCCCAACTCGGCCACTACGGTTACCGCTACAATCAGCGCCACACCCCGCATTGCCTGGAACGCATTTACGACCGGTTCCATCTCCCAGGAGGGGAGCAACTCCCTGATCTGGGCAGTGAGCCTTCTGATGCGTTCGGTGCCGTTCGTAACGGCGTCGATGTAGTCTTGCAGGACGATCTGCTGTGCTGGGTTGGGCATTTTCACGCTAGCCAACCATTTCATGTAGGAGGCCTTCCAGTCACCGGACCCGGCGAATTTAACGCCATGACGAAGCAGGAAACCTTTGAGCTGCTGCTTGCCCACACGCTCAGCTTTTACGGCGTCCTCGCGAGCACGAACAAGATCCCGCATGGCTCCATCTTCTTCCCGAGGGACATGGACAGCAGTAAGCTCACCGGCACGATGCAGACTGGCAAGCATAATAGAGTCACGGCGGTCAGTCTTAATCCGATCACCGCTGCGCTTAGGGATCATCGACGGAGCGACAACCATACAGTCATGCCCAGCTCTAGTCAGATGACGGTAAATGTCGTAGCCACAGGGGCCTGCTTCATAGACAAAGTGAAATACCGCCAATGAATGTGACTTCCGAATTTTCCGAACCGCTTTTTCGACATCAGCAAGGTCTCCACCAATAGTGCCCTGAAACCGAACCTTCGCATCCCTATCACCTTCAACGAGGGAAATATCGATGGAATCTTTATGCACATCCAAACCAATATACATGTTAACATTGCTCATGATCCGCCTCCTTGGTTATGGCTCTGCGCCGTGGGATTAATTCCTGTAGTGTAATCCACGTTTGCAAGGGGGCGGGTCTTTTTCTTCAACTGGCAGACATTATGTCTAGGACCAGCCGGTGTCATTGTGAGAGAGAGACTTGGGTTAACTGCTGTTATCGCCAAGTTCGGTGCAGTAAACAGGCTCAACAGCATGGTTGACAGGAACAGTATTTGTATCGCTGAGGTTTTCATCTCGTCCCTCCGATTGTCGTTACTATCATTTCTTTTGAGTCGCATAGAATTCATTCAAGGCATCCTTGATTGTCTGCTCACCGGTCAAGTCACCTGTGTTCGGACATATTTTCAAATTTGCCAGTGGATTATAGTAAAGGTGCAAGGCCTGACTCATATCGCTGAATTCTATTATTTCAGAGTTTGATCCTGCCGCCCTGATTTCGTTCAGATCGATACAACCGTCGCCATTCTGATCCTTCAAACCAACCACGATAGTCTGCACCGTCGGTCTAACCAAAAAAAATGTTCCTGTTACCACCACTGGTTGTGGAGTAAGGCCGGTAATCGTCTCAGTATAAGTGCCCGTAAGGGATGCACCATTGCTACTCACTCCTGTAGGGGCAGAAACGAGAGCTACCTTGCGTGTTACCGTGCGACCGCTCACTGTGCTTATAAAGTCGTCTGTCGTCAGACTGAAAGCGGTTGAGCTTAGATTGCTGCCGCTTTTCACCCTTGGGCCAACACCAACACAATTCGCCTCAATAGTGCATGTTGTTGGAACACCATTTGAAATCACAGGAATATTGTTAACAAAAAGGAGCTTAGGTAACACGACGGGGAAAAGTAGTGTCTTATCGAGCAAGATGTAGCTGGTATCATGCTGGATTGATCCGCTATTCACGTCCAATGTGAACGCCAGATCAATGACACCCAAGTTTGCTGGCGAAGTAATAGTTGCAGTCCCGTAATAGTTTAATAGTTCCGCATGGACAAATGTCGTCAGGCAGATCAATAAAAACACGGCCAGCCATAGTGATCTCACTCTTTTCATACATGCTCCCTTTAGACAATGTTGTTTCCGCGTTCCCGATTATGCAGGGTGCGTACGGGTTCATCGTGCGCACCGATTCAAAATGGTGCATCGTCAATTTGTGACGGTCATCATTTTGCGTAGTTTCCGCTTTACTTTTTGCGGTCAAGCTTGTTTTTGGTCCGCTCAATCTGTCTTATCCCCTTGTCGGGTGTCGGTAAATTTTCCGGCATGGTCCCTCCCAACTCTTCAATGGTTTGGCGAATTTTCCTGCCTACTTCATGGTGAGTCTGATTGGCCCGTTGCTTGCCGTGGACAGGATCACGCTTTAGTTTTTCCTCGGTCTGGGTAGCGCGAAACAGATTGGCCGCCAGCTCGGTACTTCCCATGTGATCAAGAATCTTCTGGCTTTTTTTCAACCCCTTCCGGGCGTGAATATCTTTTGCTGCGAGTCCGCCATATAACCCCCGATAGCCGTGATCCTGAAATATGGCGTAATCAAGGCTGGTTTCAACCCCTTTTTCCTTAGCCGCTGCTGCCAGATATTTATTATGTTGGGAAAGCTCATTGCGTATTGCGAGACGCTTTTCGTCTTCGGTCAACCGGGAAAACTGCTCATCATCCGCCAGTTCCTGACGGCGAGTCTGAATGGCAAAATAAGTTTGACCGATGGCGATTACCGACTTTGTCGGATCCCCGTTCTGCACGATCAGATAGCAGGCGTAGCGAGATAACCTGACATCTTCGACCTGGCGTTTAGCCCCTGAGCCGATATCGACCATATGGAGGATATCCTCAAAATGGTCCTCCGATTTTTGACCGCTGTTGCGGCACGCTTGGCGGGCGCGTTCTATAACCGGTAAAAAATGACGGTATTGCGAATATTCGAGGACCACTGCAAGCTGCCGTGCGTTCCAGTATTCATTGCCGCTTTCATCGACATTGAGAATACTTTCGAATGTAGCGTGATGCTGTTCGACAATCTGTTTATCCGTCATCCAGGCTCTCCAGAGTTTACATTTTCCACTTTAAATTCAAAACCGTTGTACGCGGATTAACGCTGATGGACGCGGATCAACCTCTTAGATTTGTTTGTTTTAGATCCGCGTTCATCAACGTTCATCCGCGTCCTATTTGGTTCCAGCTTGTCCCCGTCGCGATCTCTTGGAGACATTCATCGTTCTGGAGTAAAATATTTTCCCTTCAGCTCCCCGCTGGTCCGTCGTTTAATCAGATTCCAGCAAGTCGAAAAATCGGCATCCCCCTCTGGCAGGGTCAGAATGCAGTGCAGATGATCCGGGAGCAGCACCCAGGCATCAATATGGAACGGTCGGGTAGCGCGAGTTTGTTCAATGGCGTTATGCAGTGCCAATCGAACCGGTTCATCGCACAGGACAGGTCGTCGGTCAAAAGTCACCAGTGTGAAAAACCACGTCGCGCCGGGAGTAGAATCGCGTCGATATCGTGACATGGGTTTCGCACCGATTTATGGTTGTCAAACCGTAGGGTGTGCACGGGTTCATCGTGCGCACCGGATTAATGTAGTGTTACGACGTTTGTATG
>CAIUUR010000222.1 GCA_903902345.1 uncultured Geobacteraceae bacterium
ACTATCCTGCCACCCCAGGAGAAACGGCGACTCCTGACGGAGTGGAATGACACGACGGCGCCGTTGCCGGAGGGGTGCGTTCATCACCTGTTCCAGGCGGAGGCCGCGAAAAGTCCCGAAGCCACGGCGGTGGTCTTTGGGGACGAAAGTCTTTCCTATGGGGAGCTGAACGTCCGGGCCAATCAACTGGCGCACACCCTCATGGATCTGGGGGTCGTCCCCGATGCGCCGGTGGCTATTGCCCTGGAGCGCTCCCCGTCGATGATTGTTGCTGTCCTGGCGGTCCTCAAGGCTGGGGGGTGCTATGTCCCGTTGGACCCGGAATATCCGCCCCATCGTCTGGCGTATATGCTGGAAGATTCCGGCGCACGACTGCTCCTCACCCGGAGCTCGCTGACTGAACGGCTGTCACTGGCGACGGAACGTACTCTCTGTCTTGATGAGGAGGGGGAGGGGAGCGCCTGCCAGCCGGTGGACAACCCCCACCCGCCGGTTACCCCGGAGCATCTCGCCTACATCATCTACACCTCGGGCTCCAGCGGGAAACCAAAGGGGGTGGCGATGCCCCATGCTCCCCTGTGCAACCTGATCTCCTGGCAAGGGTCGAGCGGTCACGGGTGCGGCGGGAACACGCTTCAGTACACCTCCCTCAGTTTCGACGTCTCTTTCCAGGAGATATTCTGCACCCTCTCCCAGGGGGGGACGTTATTCCTGGTGGATAACGAGGTCCGCCGCCATAGCGCCGCACTGCTCCGGCTGCTGGATGCCCGACGGATCCAGCGGCTGTTTCTCCCCTTTGTGGCGCTGGACGATTTAAGTAAAACCGCCGCAACCAGCGGGGTTTTCCCCCGCTCCCTCCGCTCCGTCTTTACCGCCGGGGAACAGCTCCGGATCTCGCCCGCCATTGCCTCCCTGTTTCATGAGACCGGAGCCCGCCTGTATAATCAGTACGGTCCCACCGAAAGCCATGTGGTAACCTCCTTTCAACTGCCCCCGGATGTACGGTCATGGCCGACCCTCCCCTCCATCGGCCGTCCCATCGCCAACAGTCAAATCTACATTCTCGACGTTCATCTCCAGCTCACCCCCGTGGGAGTCCCCGGCGAACTGCACATCGGCGGCGCCGGGCTTGCTCGGGGGTATCTGAATCAGCCGGAATTGACCGCCGAAAAATTCATTCCCGATCCCTTCAGTGTCATTCCCGGCGCCCGGCTCTACCGTAGCGGAGATTTGGCCCGCTATGGCCCGGACGGAAACATCGAGTTTCTCGGTCGGATGGACCATCAGTTGAAGATCAGGGGCTTTCGCATCGAACCGGGAGAGATTGAGGCGGCGCTGGTGGCCCATCCGGGGGTCAGGGAGGCCGTGGTGATCGCCCGCAGCGACGGCGACGGTGAGAAACGTCTGGTGGCCTACGTCGTCCCCGGAGAGGAACAGCCCACTCCCGGGGAACTGCGCGCACATCTAAGTCGTACGCTCCCCGACTACATGCTCCCCGCCGCCTGGATGCTACTCCCGGAGCTCCCTCTTACCCCTACCGGCAAAATAGAGCGCAAGGCGTTGCCTGAGCCGGGTTCCTCTGCTTCGGCTCAGGGTGGTGTCGCACCGCGTGATCCCCTGGAAGAAATTCTTCTGAATCTCTGGGGTACGATTCTCCACAAGACCGGTATCGGCATTCATGACAGCTTCTTCGAGCTTGGAGGGCACTCCCTGCTCGCCACCCGGCTCGCCTCCAGGTTGCGTGACTCCCTGGATATGGAGATCCCGGTCCGTCGAATCTTTGAAGCACCCTCCGTTGCTCAGCTTGCCGACTTCATCCGAAGCATGGGGGAGGGTGACGCCGACGGGGAGGACGAGTTCGCCGTGCGCACCATCCCCCCGGCCCCACGGGACCGGGAGTTGTCCCTTTCCTTTGCTCAGCAGCGGCTCTGGTTCCTGGATCAGCTGGAAGGGCCCAGCCCAACTTACAACATACCGGTTGTGCTGGATATTTCCGGTGAACTGGATTCCGGTGCATTGAACCGCGCCCTTTCGGAAATCGTCCGTCGCCACGAGGTTCTCCGGAGTTGCCTGGTGGTGCGGGGAGGGGCGCCGGTGCAGGTTATCATGCCGGCAGAGCCCCTGATCCTGCCGGTCATTGATCTCCGGGGTAGCGCCGATCCGGCGGCGGAAGCGGATCGGCTGAGCCATCATGAGGCTGTCACCCCCTTCAATCTCGCCGAGGATGCACCGTTGCGGGGAAGGGTGCTCCGGCGCGGGGAGTCCACCTGGACGCTCCTTTTGACTCTGCACCATGGCGCCGCCGACGGTTGGTCAGTCGCCATCCTGTTTCGCGAACTCTCCCTTCTCTATGGCGCCTTCCGGGACGGCGTGTCATCTTCTCTGCCGGAACTGGGTATTCAGTATGCCGATTATGCCCTCTGGCAGCGGAGTTGGCTCACCGAGGAGCGTCGAAGCCGGCAGTTCCACTACTGGCGGAGCCGGCTGACCGGCGCTCCGGATTGTCTCAACCTCCCCACCGACCGGCCCCGCCCGTCGCGGCAGAGTCACCGGGGGGGAGTCGTCCCCTTCACGGTGGATACCTTTCTCACCGCCGGGCTGCTTGAGCTGGGACGCCGGGAGGGAGCGACCCTCTTCATGACGCTCCTGGCCGCTTGGGTCACGCTTCTTTCCCGCTACAGCGGCGAGGATGATCTGGTCATCGGCTCCCCGGTGGCCAACCGGACGCAAAGCGCGGTGGAGAACCTCATCGGCTTCTTCGTCAACACCCTGGCCCTGCGCGCTGACCTGAGCGGCGACCCGCCATTCCTGGAACTCCTGGCCCGTACCCGGCAGAGCTGTCTGGAGGCTTACGCCCATCAGGAGCTCCCCTTCGAGATGATCGTTGAATCTCTGGAGGTGACGCGCAGTCTCGCCCACGGGCCGCTCTTTCAGACCATGTTCGTCCTCCAGAATACCGACGGGGGTGCGCCGCTTCTCCCCGGTCTGGACATCACCCTTGCCGATGGGGGTAGTACGACGGCAAAGTTCGATCTGACGATTTCCATGACGGAAATCCATGGCGCCCTGGCGACCACGCTGGAGTATGCCACCGATCTCTTCGATGAGGCGACCATTGAACGTCTCATTGGGCACTTCATTCAGCTCCTCTCCTCGATCATCGCCGAACCGGAACAACGGCTCTCCCGGCTCACTATCCTGCCACCCCAGGAGAAACGGCGACTCCTGACGGAGTGGAATGACACGACGGCGCCGTTGCCGGAGGGGTGCGTTCATCACCTGTTCCAGGCGGAGGCCGCGAAAAGTCCCGACGCCACGGCAGTGGTCTTTGGGGACGAAAGTCTTTCCTATGGGGAGCTGAACGTCCGGGCCAATCAACTGGCGCACACCCTCATGGATCTGGGGGTCGTCCCCGATGCGCCGGTGGCTATTGCCCTGGAGCGCTCCCCGTCGATGATTGTCGCGGTCCTGGCGGTCCTCAAGGCGGGGGGCGCCTATGTCCCGTTGGACCCGGAATATCCGCACCATCGTCTGGCGTTCATGCTGAAAGATTCCGGAGCACGGCTCCTTCTCACCCGGAGCTCTCTGACTGAACGGCTGTCACTGGCGACGGAACGTACCCTCTGTCTCGATGGGGAAGGGGAGGGGATCGCCCGCCAGTCGACGGATAATCCCCACCAGCCGGTCACTCCGAAAAATCTGGCATACATTATCTACATTTCGGGCTCCAGCGGGAAGCCCAAGGGGGTGGCGATGCCCCATGCTCCCCTGTGCAACCTGATCTCCTGGCAAGGGTCGAGCGGTCACGGGTGCGGCGGGAACACGCTTCAGTACACCTCC
>CAIUUR010000223.1 GCA_903902345.1 uncultured Geobacteraceae bacterium
AATCTGCTGGAACCAAGCCCAGGACGGCAAAGAGAAGCGTCATGGACTTGGAAATCATGGAAATCCTACGTCATATGTCCCTGTAAGCCTACTTGATCGTGCCAAATGGGGACGTTGATGTATTTTGCGCGAATTATTGAAAACTAACAGGGAATAGTTGATACCATTTGCGATATGCTCCGCCTTTTGTCATTGGAAACCATTTCTTTCCACCAAATAATGAAAACTTAGACGTATCGACTTCAGTCCATAATCGAAGAAACCGTTCGTTGTCTCCTGTGGTGACACCTTTTTTTGCGTCACGCCCTATACTTGCCCTGGCCTTGAATGCTTTTAGCACAATCGGTTTGAGAGAATATGCCATAGGACAGGATGGAATTAATTTGAACCATTGAAAGTTGCGCGGAAAAACCCATCTCAAGTCCCTGTTTTCGATACCCTCTTTTAACTTAACAGGTTGTATCTCAGCGCCGTAAAACTCGCTCATGTCAATACATGTCGACATATATTCTAAACTAAGTATTTTTTGTATTGTAAATGTACACACTGGAACAAAATCTGAATCAAAAAACGAATGATATTCTGGCTTTACTATTGATAAAAATATATAGTTATCTATTTTATTCCGCCTGAATCTCTCATACGATCCAATAAACATCCACGTAAATGGTGACATAATTGATATTATATTGCCAATCTTTAACAGATCCATCATTCGGTCGATAAATAAGGCGAATAAATCGCTTTTGGCATCTGCGTAAAAAGTTGTTGCAAATATTTTCAACTTGTCATTTAAATACTGATAACCCATATAAGGCGGATTAGCGACTATACAATCATATTTTTTTGCAAGCACTTCCGCCTGTTGCGTGAGTATTTTTATCTCGGACGCGGCGTTTTGGGCAAACATATCCCCAGCGGACAAACACTTATCTGCCAGTTGCGATAACTTTCCCAGTTTGATGCTCAGCCCATCCGGCACGGTGATCAGCGAGCCAAATGTTTTTCCATCCCGGAAGAGATCGATCAGCTCAACAACTTCACTCTCCAACCCCTTGAAGCTGCCGGCAATCTGTTGTGCATCCAACCCCGCGCTCCCCTGAATCGCCATGACATTCAACTTGACCGGATTATCGCCTTGGAGAATGCGGCGGTCATCCTTACGGGCTTTCATCAGCAGAGCAAAGCCAGCCATCTGCGCTGCCCGGTCGTCGATATCCAGGCCATACAGGTTCTTTTCCAAGATGAGCCGGGGAAATTCCCGCGGACTGTAACCACGCTCCAGGTAAATCTCCTTGAGCAGGTCGTACCCTTCCACCAGGATGTGACCGGAACCGGACGCCGGGTCGAGAAGGGTGAGCGTTTCCGGATCGATGCTTTCCGGGGTGATGGCCCGGAGCTGGGCATTCACCTCTTCGGTCTGTTCCGCCGGCTCGATGTAGTACTCCATTTTCTGTCGCAGCGGTGACTGCGGATAGGTGGAGAGCCATGTGCGCCCCAGACTGTTCTGCACCATGTATTTGACGATCCAGTTGGGGGTGAAGAGCTGGGTGGCGGCGGGGATATCTTCGCTCTTGACCACCGAGCCGATGACCTGGTCTTTCTTCTCGGAGATGTAGAACTGGTACAACCAGCCGATGATTTCGACTTCCCGCCAGTCTTCTTCCTCGATTTCAGTCACCAGCTTCCGGATGAGCGAATCCGAGTGGAGAAGATTGTCCGGGAGGAGCAGTTCCGTTTCGTCTTCGATCCGCTCAAATAGAAACGGCAGAGCCCTATGCAGGGCGTTGCACTGGGCCACCAGCAGCATCCGGTACAGTTCGGCATCCTTGTCGCCGTCCAGTTTCAGCTCCACCACCTTGGCCTTGTTCAGCCCCGGTAGCTCCACCGTAGCGATCCGGTCGAGAATCTCCGGGATCGGGCCGCCGTTGGGATTGCTGAGGACCCGGAAGCCGTGGTCCAGATAACCATGAAGTTCCATGAACCGGAGCGCCAGGAAGCGGTTGAACCAGGTATAGGCCACCGCCTCCATGACCTGGGCAAAGCCGTCCCGCTTGACCCGCTCCTCCAACTTCCGCCGTTGCACTGCCACCGTGCGCGGAAAGGGGCGGCCGCCGATGAGAACGATTGCGCCCTCTTCCTTGACCGGTTCACACCCTGCGGGAGAAAAGCCGAAGAAGTGGGCGCGATCGGTCACCGCCTGAATAAAATCGCGGCGTGCCGCCGGGGCGTAGGATTTGAGCTTTGCCTTGTTCATTGAGACCTCTTGTGTGAACGTTTACGGGGAATCCAGCAGTTCTCCAAATAAGGAGTGACAGTTCATTACGCCATGAACCAGCGTATCGCTCCGCCTCTGAACTTCTTCCCCGCCATAAATCAACCCGGCGACAACGGTATGTGATTCATCTGCAACTTTTCTGAACTGACGCAACCCTTTAAAAAAATCAGGATTAACCGTAGCTCCGGCCTTGATTTCAATGGCCGCCAGGTTCCTTCCCTGCTCTGCGATCAAGTCGACTTCGTTGCCGTTGCTATCCCTGAAGAAGAACAGATTGCTCCGCTTCCCTTGGTTATAGCGATACTTCAGCGCCTCCATGACGACCATGTTCTCGAAGAGGTTCCCTCGCAACGGGTCCCTGCTTACCTGGTTTTCGGTTTCCAGCCCGAGAAGATAGCCGGCTAGGCCGACATCGTAAAAATAGAGTTTCGGTGACTTGATAAGGCGCTTGGAAACGTTGGAGTGCCACGGATGGAGCAGATGAACGATATAGCTGGCTTCGAGGATGGTGAGCCACGAACGGGCGCAGGCATGGGAAATACCCACATCGTTGCCGAGACTTTGCAGATTGAGGAGCAGCCCGACCCTGCCGGCGCAAACTTTCACAAAACGCTCGAACTGCGACAGGTCTTTCACCGCCATCAACTGGCGCAAGTCCCGTTCCACATAGGTCTCGAAATAATCCCCCATCACTTCGGTAGGATTGAGGTTCTGGTCATGAATACGTGGATAGAACCCGCGTAACATGGCGACGTCGCTGTTTGCCGGTGGGGAAACGGTGCAGAGTTCGGATAGGGAAAGCGGTAACAGTTTCAGGAGTGCGGTGCGACCGGCCAGCGACTGGCTGATGGTGTTCATCACCTCAAACTGCTGGCTCCCGGTCAGGATATACTGTCCGGGAATTTTCTTCTCGTCCACAATGGTCTGGATGTAGGAGAGGAGCGACGGAACACGCTGTATTTCATCAAGAATGACCCCGTCCGGATAAGCCGCCAGAAAACCTCGCGGGTCATCGGTGGCAAAGCTGCGCATGTCGGGCGCTTCCAGGTTCACATAGGCGCGTTCCGGAAAAACTTTCCTGCAGAGGGTGGTTTTACCACTTTGACGTGGCCCCGTTATGGTGACCACCGGATAGTTTTCCGCGCGCTGCCTGAGAAGGGGCTCAATAGTTCTCTGTATCATATCAGCAGATTACCATGATTTATGTAATTTGAAACTACAAAATCCATAATGCATGAAATAACCTGTTTTCCCTTGCGCCGCTGCGTCCTTGCGTTAACGCTTTTGACGTTACTTCACCTTGACCCGGTTGTTGGCCTGTACGGCCGCCAGCAGCTCCTTGCGCAGCGCCTCCAGAAATGAGTTCACCTCCGCCTCGGTCTCCAGGTAGCTCCTGCTGGCGGCGGATATGATCTTGACCGGTTTTGCCGGCGGCGCCCCATCTTCCGTACTCTTGGGCGGTTCCGCCGTTTTTCCAATACCTCCAAGGCGCTGTCCACGGCTTCGTCGGCCTGGTTGAGCTGATAGTGCATATTGGGGATGGACTGCTCATGCTGAACCTGCTTTTTGATATCCTGGAGCGGTTTCAGCGCCTGATTCCTCACGTCGGCGGTCGCCTGGAAACTCTCCAGGCTCTCGGCCACGCCGGAGATCTTCTCTTCCAGCCTGATCAGGAGAACATCACGCTCCTTGGCGAGACAGGCGATATTGGCGGCCGACACCGTGGCGATGAGGCCGTCGACCTCCTTGATCATCCCGTAAGGACGGGGTGACATCTGGATCTCATCCATCCGCCGTAACGCCTGTTTTGCGCCGGGATTCTTTTCCAGTTCCTGCCGGTTGGGCTTGAAAATGCCGTTCAGGCAGGTGCGGAGTTTGTCCCACGTCAGCTTTTGGGTCGTGTAGAACCCGATCAGCTCCTGCATATCCTCCGCCAGATCCAGCAGGTCATCCTTGGCCCCGATGAACGCCGTGAAGAATTCGAAGCTATCGTTCACACCCGTCAGCTTCAGGATTAGTTTTTCACCGGCGACCATCACCTGATAGCCGGGACAGGCGAACTCCCGTGCGTAGGGCTTGTATTCCCTCACTCTGTCCAGCCACTCCTGCAAGCTCCGCCGGAGAAAGGCGTTCAGCTGCTCTTCGGAGTCGGGGCCGATGAGGTGGAACAGCTCCTGACCGAGAGTGCGGGCCGACTTCAGCTCGGCATCACCCACCGTTTTACGTTTGAGGATGGTGATCTGCTTCCACTTCGCCGACTTGGTCAGGGGATCAATGGCATCCTTGGGGGGAAGGGCATCACTGTCCTGCATCAGATTAAGATCCCCGGTCATGAAGAGTCGGGCCACCAGCAGCACGACTTCCCACTCGGGCCAGCCATAGGGACGCCGGGCGAACTTGGCCACGAGGCTGTCCAGCTTGAGGCTCTGGTTCATGGAGGTCGCCAGGTCGATGTAGCCACGCAGCTCATCCAGCGCCTGCTTGTTGGCGTCGCCGGCCTCTACCTGAAGGGACTGCTGACCGATGTCGTTGCTTTTGAGAAGGGCGGTAATCTCCTTCAGCGGTTCGTCCTGAATGACCTTTAGGAAACCGAGCTTGGTGAAGAGGTTCTCCACCAGGTAGAGCATCCCTTCGTTGACGGCTCCTCGGGGATTGTTGGCCTTGATCGGCAGGGTCTGGCCGCAAACATAATAATCCCCCTCCAACAGCAGCCCCTCCAGTTGCAGCAGCAGCCTTCCCTTCCGCTCCCGGTTCTGTTCCGCTCGCTCCTTGAGGATCTTCTTCAACGTATCCGCCGCCGCGGCGTCACTTTTCTGTTTGATGTATTTATCCGTCTGCAGATACATCTGCAGCTCATCGAAAAACCGACGATTCTCTTCCAGCTTGATCACCGTGCAGCCGTTGTTGTTGGTGCTCCGCATGATGCAGTGCGCCGGGTTGAAGGTCGGATACTCATCGTTCAGCGGGGAGAGGATCTCCAGGGTCAGCTCATTGTCGGCCCTGGCGCCGGAGATCTGGCCGTCACAGAGACGATTGTAGCCGTAATCCCGCTTGTTCACCGGATAGCGGACCTTGTTATCATCTTTCAGGACGTCTTCAAAGATGATGGTCCTCAGCCCGGCCACCTGTTCGTTGCCGGCGATTTCCACTTTCTTGATTTCCCGGGTGACATCACGCTCTTCGTTGGTGAGAAAGAAGTAGAGATCGCCGTTACTGTTGATGAGCGACTCCTTCTCCAACCGGGCCAGGCTGCACTCGATGCTCCGTTTCAGTTGCAGCCGGTCGGCATCTACCTGGGTGATGCAGAGGGTTACCAGGTTGTCCACCGTGGCTTTGACGATGTCCACGTAGCGGATGAGGAACAGGACCCGCAGCAGTTGTGTGTCGAAAGGTTCCAGCCCGCTGTTTCCGTCCGCCTGCTCGATGGTCTTCTTGACGATGGTGTCCAG
>CAIUUR010000224.1 GCA_903902345.1 uncultured Geobacteraceae bacterium
AGATGGGGCCTTGGCCGGTCAGGATCACGTCACCACCGCGCCCGGCCAACAGTCGGGCGGCGGCGGTATAGTCGTCAATCCTGCTCAGCTTGGCAGTCCCGTCGGCGGCATAAAGCAGTGAGATGTCGATAACAATATGGTCAGACATGACAGCTCTCGACCACATGCTGAGGTGACGGGAGCAGACGTCGCATTTTGTATTCATTACCGTTTTGCGGATGTTCTATTTCAAGATAGCGGGTCCGGTCGACCCAATTGGGAAGTTCTACGTTCTTCCAGTTGAGGAGGTGACGAAGTTGAGTTAACCGGGGAGTGTTCCAGAGTTCGGCAACAGGGTCCATCGGTGAATAGGTACTATCACCTTTAAGGTGGCGAAGGATATAAAGTGCAAAATCCTTTTTCAGGCATGGTATATCGTCTGAGGTCTGATGATTTTCACCACGAAACAGACCGGCATCATCAAAGAGACGCCCATAGCGCTCGGTCCTGTTGATGGTGACAAGTTCTGGAGTAATCTTCACCGATCCAAGACCCAGCGGCTTACCCATGCCCAGCTTGTGGCAGAGTTCCTCATCGACACCATCCTGAAGATCGAGAACAAACAGCAATGCGCCGAGTTCGACCTTGGAGAGGTTTTCAAAACGAATACGCCCGGTAAAGGTCACACCATCCTTGATAGGTTTAATAATGGTGTGTTGATCATCAGGAACCGGCTCATCTGCGGTAACTTGGGCGATCCAATTATTCCCATTTCGGCGGTGCCAGTAAAGCTTATGCCCATTAATCACCGAGTGTGGTTTGTTCCAATCGGAAATTCCCCTGAAGGTGCCGATGAATTTCCCCTGCAATGCTGGGTACCGCGACAGTATCTGGAGTAGTTCCATAGACATGGGACGGATCGGTTCATACTTTCCGTTTCTCAGGGTGTAACTCTCGTCAAGGACTCTCCGTTCCGCGTCATTGAACCTGTTACGGAGGTTGCCATACACGTCCGCCCTGAGCTTGCTGAAATTCGGAGTAGGTTCAGACGATTGCCGCAAATAATGATTAAAGGTAGTCGGTTTAGGCGTGGACAGAATGCGGGGTTGTTTTTTCGACAGTTGAATGTTTTCTTGCGTCTGACCATGTTTGAGTTCTATCTCAGCATCTTCGAAAGTGACTCTTCCCGCAAAGTTTCCGATATTTCCAAAAATCGTTTCCACAAGATCAAATGTTTTGTCACCCAAAGAGTCCTGACGGAGAAAATCCCCTGTGGCTTGCGTATAGGGAATCCTTATAAATTGCGTGTGGCCGAATGCCACAACCTGACCGTGTTCTTCGAGGTAGTAACAGGGAACCGGATTCCCATCATTGCCATTATCTTTTTCAGGAAGTACGTGCATTCCTTGTTTAATCACTTTGGAAAGGTCATCCTTGTAGAGCTTGATAAGCTCAGGTGGCACATCCAATGGATGAGCACTATCATCCTTATCTGTAACAATATAATGCATTTTTTTGTTATGCATAGCTCCAGAACAAATCAGCCACCCCATATACCACCCTGCAACGTCAGATTGAGTATCCAATTTAATATTTCCAGCTTTGATTGTACCGTAAAACATTTTAAGGTCGCCATGATGATTATGATAATCAGGGGTTGAGTTCTGTCCAGGTAGTAGTACGTCATCCTCCGGCTTGTACCAGATCATTTGCCTCGACATTTTATAGTCCTGATTGATGACATTCCCTACTTGCATCTGCAAAACGTCAGGAATCCCCGCATCTAGAATATCCTGCTGATTAACTCTGAAAATCGAGGCATTGCCAAAATCAGCATGCTGAATAGCGGGAATAAGTTTAACAACTCCATTAATCTTCTCTAGATATCCCGCCTTGGCTAGTGGCTTAACACGAGGAAATGGAGTCGCAGTTTTACCTTGGTAACTGCTGTTAAGCGAATCAGATTTGTCAGCCAACGCCCGATAAAAATAATTGTTTTCCTTGTCAATAAATTTGAATTGAGACCAACTGGCAATCTCCAGCAGCGTGCGAACCATACCTCGGTAACTGCTGCCGGGTATCCGCAATCGACCATTCGGGCCGAAGAATTCCGGAAGATTCTTGCTTTCGACCTTTTGCTTTGCCTGCTCCTCCGTGAGTGTGCCCCTGATATAAAGCGGAGTTTTTGTCTCGATATTAAGGGTGATATAGCCGCTCACCCGCTCGAAACCGCCCAAATACCGGTCACCATCCAGTCGCGACTCTCCCGGAATGATTTTCGCGTCCAACGGCACGAAGTTATAGGGGGCTCGGGCAGGATTCACCCTGCCGGCAGGACTCGCCGCAGCCGCCGGAACGGCGGACAGTGCGGGTGCAGGCTGCTGAGGCGCCGGGTTCTGGGGCCGGAACGGCGGACGCGAAGAGGACGCTCCGCGGTTCTGATATGGTTGCTGAATATTCGGTCGGCTGGGCGCCGCGTTGGCCACTTTGACATACTCCTTGCCGTCAAGGAATATCTTCACAAGTTGCCCTTTGTCCTTCTCGACGGTACAGGACCTGCTGTTCGACTCCTTGGGCAACGGGAAGTTCTGGATGGGTTGCTCTTTGCCCTCAAACACCAGGCTGAAGGCCAATCCTCCGCTCTTGGTGGGAACACACTTTATGGTTGCTTCTTTTCGTTCACTCATGGTTTATCCCTCCAGACCGATTGCCACAAACCGGCAATCCACATAACCGGCCTGACCAACTTCGTTGTAATCGATATAGTTGTGGGTTGTCAGGACGTATCGTTTGTCAAGCTTGCGTGCTTCCCCGACAGGCAGGGCCAAGGTCTCATCGGGTATGACCAACCGGATGCCCCTGTCTTCACGGGCCTCTATCCACAAAGCGTCAAGCCTGCGGGCATGAGTTCCCCACAGGACCTGGGAGGCGGCCACATATTCGCACGGTTCGCCGGCACCATCGGTTCGCTCCCGAAACCGGAAGCCGTTACCCGTGCGCCAGACGAACAGTTCACCGTCATTGTTAAAGAGCCTGATCTGATCAAGATCGCGGACATAGTCCGGGGCAACGTCAGGAAAGAACCGGATGCCTGCAGTGTCTATGCTGCCGATATGAACGGCGTGATTCAGCCGGCAGACCGCAAAACCCCCGGCATAGCGGGGCGCAATCTCGGTGATATACGCGGCGATGCTCTTTTCAGGGTCGACTTTGCCGGACTGACACGTTGATCTAGTATCGGTTGATATCGTGTAGATGCTAGCCATGAGCCACCTCGCTTTGCCGCAGTTCAGCCAGTTTTTCGTGCAGTTTGCTCACATAGTTTTCGAGCTGTTGCCTTCCCCTAACAGCGCCGGCAACGCCAAGGCAGCCCACCTCAACGCCGTGGCGCCCTACGGTGGCGCTGATTCCTTGCAGAATGCCACGTCCAACATTCTTTTCTCCGCCGATGGGGAGGTCCTCCGTCCAGAGGTCCTTGAGCACCAGAAGTAGGAGACCCGCCAACCATGCGTCGGATTCTTCGCAAAAATTTCGAATGCTCATGGTAATGATTGCGTCATCTTCTTGCCCCCCGGCATTGTCCGACCAGACCGGCATGCTGTCAAAAAGTCCCCCGGCCATGACGCCGCCGGTGAACCGGTCGATCCTGATCCGGCTCTGGATTTCGGCACCAACATTCCGCAACGGAGTTTCTTCTACGACGATCCTGCTTTTCTCTACCCCCTGTGTCTTACCCCGAACCTTCTTTCCTTGCTGATCAGTTGGTACGTAGCCGAAGTTCTTCTGCATCAACTGGTTGACACAAGGGTTGTCCCCCGCCAATGTGCGGAGGATCTTTTCCGCTCGCCCCCTGATGGCCCCTTTTATCGATGTTCCGGAAAGAATCGGTTGATTGTTGCTCGTGAGGTGCAGCTTGTCAGGCTGGGCCGGATCGGCAGGAGAAGCGCCGATGATCAACGAACTTTTGATCTTGAAATGCCCCGAAATGACGAAGCTGGTGTCCCTGCTGATGAACGGTTCCACACCCGCGAGGAAATCGGGAAGCGTCGCCAAAAGTGTGGTCCGCACGGAAGAGTTTTTCTCTGCCGCCCGATACCGGAACCAGTCTGCGGCATGGGCAGGAAACGAGAACCAGGCAGACTTGGCGTCATGCAGTGTAACTCTGCCAAACCCGTTGTTGGTCTTTGCTCCCACTGGAACCTTTCCGTTAGCCAGTTCAGACGTCACGCGATTCAGGGTTTTTTTGAACAGCGCGAAATCACCCTCTTTGAATCTGTCACGCAGCGTTATTTCAAAGATAAGGTTGAACTCCGCTCCTGCGTCCAATACCTCGTAATCGTACTTGGCGCCCGGAGCAACTTGGCCTTTTTCCGGATCGATCCTTATGCCGTCGCGCACCGTCAGGACCGCATTCCCGTTAGGAATCAGGTCATGCACCACGATATGACTCTGGGCCTCGCTGTCCTGCACTCCTCCCCAGAAAAAACGGAGCAACTCATTTTGATTTTGCAGTAGCTCTTCTTTTGGCCAGAGGGCGCGCAGCACCCCGGCAAGTGACGTGCCGGGAATATACGGTCGGTTACCTTCATACCCCTTGACCACCTCGATGTCGATATATTCGCCTTCGCCGGCGCCGATAAGAATCGGGGTCAATGCCCGCAGCACGCCGGTGACGATTACCTTGCCGACTATTTTTTCAGGCTGAGCCATCGTTCTAGCCCTCCCTTTTGTTCAGTTTGCGCATCTTCGTCAACAGCGCCCGCCAGTAGTGCTTGGCAGAGTCGAAATCGGACTGGTCAGTGCGCCACTGTGCCCTGTCAAGCTGTGCTCTGACTATAATTTGCTCATACGTGACATTCAGCAAATCGTCACGGCTCACGGTCGCCGTTGCGGCAAAAGTATTTTCAAGTTTGCACAGTAGGGAATAGTTGCCGGTACGGCAGTCCGACAAGGCGTCTCGGGCAGGTTTTTTCAATTCGCCTATTTTTCCCAGCCACGCAGCAAGATTGTCGGAACCATCAAGCATCGCAATGAGTCGTCCTATCTGATGATTCCTGGGGTATTTGTCGTACAAACCGGCATCTCGGCTCCCCAAGCGTGTAACATCCCGCCGAATGGCGGAGGTAATGAGCGAGTCGAGCATCCGGCGCAATTCCTCCGGAAATGCCGTTCCGTCATCACGAGGTCCGCCGCCGTCCGGCACCCGGTAGCTGCCCTCCGAAAACTGATTGATCAACACCCTGCCGTATCCATCCCCGGTCTTTTCGCCGATTCCCAGGGCCAGACAACTGGCCAAAGTTTCTCTACGCACAGCCACATCGACACCCTCAATCCGGACCTTGAATGCGGACCCGACGGCAAATGCCGCAAGCCGAGGCGTCTTGGCGCCGACCGTGACGTTGTACGATTCGACAGCCGTAGTGGCGGCAAAACTCTTAACGACCGTGACCGTTGCGGCAGCGTGAGGGAAGAGGGAGGCGATGGCGTGGCACAGCGCCCGTTCGGAAGGTTCGGGAAATCCCTGATCATTGAAGAGAATGAGCGGTGAAAGCACGGTTATCTGGAATTCATTGCCGGGGGTTATGGCGGATAGTGCTTCCGGGTCACCCAAGGTGATCGCTACGCGGCCATACTGCGCCGAACGGGAGCGCCCCAGCCGAGTCTCGAATGATTTGCCGACGAGCTGAAGCAGAACGGAAAGCTTTCTCTCGGTGCCGACAATCTCTCCTGCGAATTCCTGGCCGGCGTCGAGAGATTCATAGGTAAAGATGTCCCCGGTTTTTTCGGTGCTCCGCCCGGCAAGCCGTGCGTCCTTACGGCTTGAGTGGAAATGCAGGCTCCGGGCCGGTTCCCGCAGACACAGTGCTTCATCATCACCGTCTTCCAGAGCCGCCAAACCGCCGACATACGTTGTGTCATCCGGTTCCGCGCCTGAGAGCAGGTTGTACACCTGACCGTCATCCTGCTTGGTCCTGTGAAGAAACAACGGCGCCGGTTGATAGACGCTATTGCCGCACCGGAGAAACGCCGGACCGAAGGAGAGCCCGCCTGGCAGGATCATGCTCCGGAACGTTTCATTCTCGTATGCTGTTGCGGCAGGCGCTTGCAGCGAACCGATGACTCGTTCGGCGAACATCCCCTGCAATGCCGTCCCGGGGAGGTAAGACGAGGTTCTGACCGTATTCTGGTCACCCATCGGCGTGGAGATGATCACCGGGTCAAGGAGGGTGACTGAAAATGGGAGCCTCATGAGTCCGCCCCCGCCTTCTGGAGACGCGAACTCCGGAGGGGGCGCGGTGACGGCTTCATCTGTCGGTGCTGCAACCAGCGCAACCAGAGATTCATCCAGCGACTTCGCCGGGTCCAGCATGCACCGGACAGCACCCTGTCCCCGGTTCCGGCGGCTCCCCAAGCGCCCCAGATTGACCACGGCCAGATGTAGCAGCGCCTGCTCCCGTCCGGTGAGCGGACGCGAAGTGGTCACTTTGCCATCGAAGCGCTGCTTGAAATTGACCAGACGGCTGACCCGCAAAGAGCCGTCTGCGGCAATGCCGTTCTCATTCACGGCGGTTTGCTGACGCACCGTTGTGAAGAGCGGGATGATCCGGTCCCGCCGGACCCTATCCCGGTAAGCGTTGTCTTCCACCATCCACAGCAGATGCTTCGCGATGGTTTCATATCCCGGAATCCGGAGATTTGGAACCTGAATAATGCCGGAGTCGGCGCCTGTAACGCCGAAGAGCGCGTCCAGCGTGGTTTTGTCGTCCTGATCGAACATTTCCAGAGTTTCCAGGGCGCTTTCCCTGAGCAGCCCCTTGACCCGGCGGCCCGGTAGCCAGGGGAGGCCATACCGGTCATGGGTCACGTCACAATCGATGATACCGGCCCCTTCGCCGGAACCGGCCAAGGTGTAGGATTCGAGATCTATGGTCAGTTTCATTGAAGGCCCTCCGTAAGAAGGAATGCGGGATAAAATTCGAGCAGCTCAATCATCTCGAAATAGGGGCTCTTTTCATCCCAGACACATTCATGATAGCGCGTTTGGGTGTACGCTTCATAGAGTGGCGCTGCCGACAAGGCAAGATCTTTGATATCATCGGCGCGCCGTCCTTCGCTCAGATACTCCCGGAGGGCAAGGAGCTTGGTAGTGGGCCATTTCTCCCGGAAATTACGCATCCCCCTCTTCAAGTGAATCAGCGATTCATCCACGTCGGCCGGACCGATCAGGTATGGACCGAAGGCAAGTGAGTAATTACCGACGGCATAAAGACGCCGCCGGACCTCGTCCAGGGTACCCGAAATCCCCGAAGAAGAGACCAGAACATCCAGATAGGAGGCATTGCCGTTGTCCCGTGATTTTTTCTTGGCAGAGGCGCAGAGCGCCTCTGCCATGGCATAGGCTTGAGCAAAGGGGTATTTGGAGTTGACGATGACCACTCCGGCGCAGGAGGTGATCTTCTCCGCCTCGTCCACGGCGCTCTTTTCTTCCAGAAAGGAGATAAAGCGTTCGGCAAGGTGGATACCGAGACGCCCCTCGCAGACAAAGGTGATGTCGTCCCCTCCCAGGATGATAGGTCGGAACGGCAGACAGAGCTTTGCATTCTCAGCAGGATCATCTGTTTTCGGAAACTTTATGACGAACTGTTCCCGGTAATCGGCATGCTTGACGATAGATACGGCATCGTCCGTCAGTTTGGCGAACGCTTGACTGCCGGCATCTGATACCTGCTGTGATAATGTGCGTGCGTCGTGCAGAGACTTGCAGTTACGAAAGCGCTGGCCGACACCGTTGCCGTCGATATGAACAACCGCGATGTAACTGCGGGTGTCCTGCTGGCCCAGTTGCTCTAACTCTTCCGGGAACGTGTAGTCTAACCCCAGCTGAGCGGCGACCTGAGTGCAAAGAGCGGTGTGCGACGCACTGGCCGCGTCCCGCCGGGTCTTGGACACCGCTGACACAAGTCGTTCGTCGGGAGATCCCTCATTCTCTTTTCTGCCGGCCTCCACCGCTTCATCGGAATTGGGACATTCAGCGGTGATGCCGTGTTTCATGACCGTGGTCTGGGGAAAGAAGCGGCGCTTGTTAGCCTTGAGATCATCGTGCAGCCGTCTCATCGATTTTTGATAATCAACGATTTCCTTGTCTTCGTTGAGGCTGAATTCGGTCATGCCGAAGGCGCTCTTCAGGCCGGGCGCATGGATCAGCAGTAGGCGGGAAAGGGTCTTGATGAACTCCCTGGCCTGCGTGATCGTCGGTGTACTCGACGTTCCTGCAAAAAAAAGCAGCGCGTTCCCTCCACCGACGTACCCGACCATGACGCCGTCAACCCAGCGGTCTTTGTCCGTCGGATTCAGCCAGGCATCCACACCGGGATGGCCTGGGGCAACCTTTTGTAACGCCTGATCGAGTAGCGGACTCTTGCTGTCGATAAGCGTTTTGACCAGGTGCGATCCCCCCAGGTTCTCCTTGAGGCGATTGCCGGAAAAAATGTACTGCTGAATAGAGGCCGTATCGACCAGAACCGCAATTACTCTGTTATTCTCCATATGAATCTCCTGAAAATTTTTTCCAGTTCAGACTTTTTCCATGAGTCAATGCCAAACGCTTCAAAGTTGACTGTCTGGTCGCCATTTGCCAGAGCAGACTTGATGGTTTTGGTAATTGTGTTGACCTTCTCTTGCGGCTCATTACAGATCAGAATTCCCCGGCTTTCATCCCCACCTATCTGCCGAACCCGGTGCATCAGTTCAAACGCCTTGAGCTTGGAATCACCGGTTGTCACCGAAATGCCGGTCAGTTCATGTCCCCTGATCACATACGCATCCAACTCAAGGTCGTTGTTACTTTTGCCCTCCCTGACTGGCATGAGAGAAAAACCAACATCGTCATTTTCTTCTTTACAATCAGTTAAAATACCTGCGACGTAATCCTCCAACCACTTTCCGTCAAGAAAATCGTATACAAGCTCCTTTACGGCTGATTTGAATGTTGAACCGTCAAATTTTGTCCGAAGCGACCACTTGTCGCCATCTAATTCAAACAACGGAATATCTTCCATACATTTCATCAACTCTGAAAGCTCATTTTTATTGGAAACATCATTGCATTCTGCAATCCAAGGCAATACCCGTTCGTTGCTAATATAACATTCAAGATCATCGCAATTTTTAAATACTTTATCTACATCACAATACAATATGATCCTGAGATAAAATCGTAATTTAAGTAACGTCATAATTTTTTCTGACTGCACCATAGAATCTAGTGTTTCGCTAATTTTCGAAGTATTGATTGTCAACTTATTGGGTTTTCTGCATTTGCTATATCCATGAAGTCCGAGCATAGTTTTCATGTCAACCTTGTACGTATGCCTGAGATCTTCACTATTACGTGTGCCATCGTCAAAAACCATCCTTCCGGTGCGTGAGTCAAGATATGAACAGGTAAGATTGCTTTTGAACTTGGAGTTGACATACGTATAGACATGTACGGCCATTGCCTTGGTGCCACCTGTGTAGTTGAGGTGGACCGGCTGACCAGTGGCAATTTTTGTTGCGAGATTGTTATCAAGACTCATGTCTATAATTTTTTTATTGGCAACATCCTGAAGCGATACCATTTCGATATTTGTTATTTCGGTATTTTTCTTGAGATATTTTGCCAAATTATCAGCAACGGTTTTTGTTGTCATAGTTGTGGATGGCTGGCCGGGTTCGGTGGCGGAGTGGACGAGATATAACGCTTTAATATCTTTTTCAAAATACAGCGCCGTGACATAGTTCGGCAACGGGTTGGTGCCTACCAGCAAAATCAGATTCATGACCGCCTCCTGTAAGTTGATGTCCCTACCTACCAGTAATTAAACGTGAACCGCGCGGTGAACTCCCGACACAACCCTTTCATCTCTTCTTTAACGACAGTATCCGTCATTTGCTCAAATTTTTTCCCAATCTCATCAAACCACCCCGGACGAAACTTCTTGTCATCATCGACGAGCCGGTTGGGATTGTA
>CAIUUR010000225.1 GCA_903902345.1 uncultured Geobacteraceae bacterium
GGTCTCCGGATTGACCCGCTCCACCGGGATATCAATAGGCTCCTCGGCCACCGTCCGGCCGTCCGTTTGCTCCTGGTCCTCGCTGCTCTGCATCTGTGCGTCCTCTCCCCCATCGTTTGTCTCCGTCGCTCCCCGGCGGCTCAACGGAGAATATCTCCTTCAGGTCGACAATCATCCTGCTACGGTTGAAACTCATCGAAATTAGTTATCATTTTCCGCTGTTTTTGTAAACGAATACGTTGTAAAAGGGTGTTAAATATATTCGTTTACAAAAACGTGGGTACTGGATCGACAGGAGGAACCATGGGGAATTACAGCGTCGTCGTTCTTGACTTTGAGACCACCGGACTTTCCCCCGATTACGGCGACCGGGCCATAGAGATCGGCGCGGTTCTCATCCGGAACAACCAGGTCATCGATAGTTTTCAGAGCCTGATGAATCCGGGGATGAAGGTCAGCAGTTTCATCGAGGGTTATACAGGGATTACCAACAAGATGCTGAGGAGCGCCCCCACCTCGGCTGACGTCATGCCCAGGTTCGCATTGTTCATGAAAGGACACCACTTGGTTGCCCATAACGCCAGCTTTGACAAGCGTTTTCTTGACGCCGAACTCCACCGTGTTCAGAAAGAGCGCAAGGAGGAGTTTGCCTGTTCCCTCCTCCTTGCCCGACGGATATACCCCGAAGCCCCCGGTCACAGCCTGGAAGCGCTGGTTCGGCACAAGAAACTGACCACCAGCGGCATTCATCATCGAGCGCTGGCCGATGCTGAAATGACGGGCCATCTCTGGGTCAGGATGATCCACGACCTGAAGCGTGCCTACGACTTGCAGCAGGTGCCATTCCCCCTACTGCAGCAGCTGTCAAAGGTCTCAAAGTCCGCCGCTCCCGCATTTTTGCAAAAAACTGCAGCGAAACAAAAAGGGTGACAGAAACACTAAAAATGCAATTACACCGGAAATTCGGAGAAAACCAAACAAAACAGGGCTATTACGGAGACATCTCTTTCACCTATTGGTGCAGGCGTCCTGTGATGTAACATCTTGAATTTCTCCGAGAACTCCGCGTCTCCGCGTGATAAAGAGCCGTTAGCCTCTTACAACTCAAAATTGGATAGAGTTTTTCCTTTTGCAAAAAACAGCTTCTCGATGGTATCTTCTCCCGGTATTACGGTATACCGAAATCACCCCGAGGAGTCTCCCATTCAGCCTCTCTCCCCATTTTTGAAACTTATCCCGCTCTGCACTCTGCTCGGCATGATTGCCGGCTGCACCCAACGGCATCTGCCGAATCCGACGCAGGAGAGTGCCACGGAGCTGATTGCCGCTGCGGCTCCCTTAATCCCCGAAGAGTCCAGGCAACTCATGGTCGCAGTACCGCTCCCTTCCGATGCGACCCGAGGGTTCATTTATCTCTTTGAACGTCGCGACACCGGCTGGTCCGGACGTGGATATCCGCTGCCAGCCATGGTAGGGCGAAGCGGATTCGCCCCTCCCGGCGAGAAACGGGAAGGAGACGGTCGCACCCCATCGGGCCTGTTCAACCTGGAATTAGCTTTCGGCTACCCCTCCGCCGTGACCACGAAAATGCCCTACCGCCAGGCGACCGATGACGATATCTGGGTGGATGACATCCACGCCCCGGAGTACAATCAGTGGGTCAGACGGGAAGAAACCAGGGCATCATCCTTTGAAGAGATGAAGCGCCAGGATCATCGCTACCGATACGGTCTGGTGATCGATTACAATCGTCATCCGGTGGTTCCGGCTCTTGGCAGTGCCATCTTCATGCACATTTGGCTGAAGGAAGGGGTCAGCACCTCCGGCTGCGTCGCCCTGGCCGAGTCGGATCTGCTGGAGATCCTCCACTGGCTGGATCCCGGGAAGAAACCGCTGATTCTCATGGGCGATCCTCGCCATCTCCCGGCACTCCCCGGTTGGTCCGGCGCAAAGCAGACCCCCGACAGTTGCCAACAGGGCAAACAATGAAACTTCTCAAGACCTACGGCTTCTCACTCCTCCTTATCTTTTCCATCCTCGCCGGACTCCTTCTGGGGAAGTTTTATCCGGAAGCCGCCCGAACCTTGCGCCCCCTGGGTGACCTCTTTCTCAATCTCATTTTCATGGTCATCGTTCCGCTGGTATTCTTCACCCTCTCCTCGGCAATCTCCTCATCGGTTTCCCCCGGAAAACTCTCCCCACTCTCCTGGGCCATGACAGGAGTTTTCTTGATGACGAGTTTCGTTGCGGCGGTGACCTCGTTGGCATTCATGCTGGTCGTATCGCCGACACCCGGTGCGGGAATCATCATGACTTCGCTCCCCCTGGAACCGGTTCCATCGCTTCTGTCCCAGGCGGTGAAGGCCCTCACCGTTTCCGATTTTCCCGAACTGATCTCGCGTAAATCAATGCTCCCCCTCATCGTTTTTTCGGTAACCGTCGGGCTGGCGACACTCTCCTGCAAGGAAAAGGGGGCCCCCTTCGCCACGTTTCTGGCCAGTGGCGCCCAGGTGTTTGCGCGAACCGTGGATTATGTCATGTACCTGGCGCCGGTGGGGTTGCTGGCCTGGTTTGCCGCCACGGTGGTGGATAC
>CAIUUR010000226.1 GCA_903902345.1 uncultured Geobacteraceae bacterium
CTTTTTTAGCCGTGTACGGGAGATAGTTCAGAAGATGTGCAGGGGCGAGTAAATGTGAGAGGTGTGTTTTTTGCGACCGAACTCAGACGGAATTCGCGTGAGGGAGGTGGTGAGTAGTTACAGATAAAACAGGTAAACTAAGCATCACTGATGTAACGTCCCCCGCATACGCGCAGCGCTTCAGGGCGATACCGGGAGTCCTGTCTTCGGGTTTCTATCAACAGGGAGCGATATGGATGCGATGTACGGTTCAAAACGCGGACGATTCGCCCTCTGAATGGATCTTAGAACCCGGCCCGGCGTATAACGAGCGTCTTGATCTTTACATCCCGTCACCTGCCGGTGGTTTTGACGTTCATCATGGCGGGGCGTTGCTTCCCTTTTCACATCGCGAGATCAGCTACCGATTGGATCTGTTCCGGCTGAATTTCCATACTTCTTCACCCGTGACATTATTCATCAGAATTGAATCCAAACGCGCTATTTCCGCCAATCCCGTGCTCTGGCAAAGTAATGCTTTCAGTCGTAAAGCAGAAAAAGAGGCGCTGTTTCATGGCGCCTATTTAGGGATTATTGGATTCGTTTCACTGCTAAACTTGCTGTACTTGGTCTGGTTTAAAAAACGGCTCTATCTGTACTATTTTTTATACGTTATTTCGGTAGGTTACCTGTTCAGTAATACATACGGTTATGTTCATCTTTACTTTTTGACTGATAAAACCTGGCTCATAGCGCCTCTTACGTTTATTAACTATCTTCTGCTGCTGGTTTTAAATACGGCGCTGATGACGGAAATGCTGGAACTCCGCAAAAATTTACCGCGCACTGACCGGCTCATTCGAGTATTTTTTTTCGGCGGCGCAGCCGTCGATCTGATTATCATACTATGCGGTTACTATTATCAAATAGTAACGTATATTTTGATAACACTCTTTTTGTCTTCAGTTGTGAGCATTATTGTCAGTGCTCTGCTCTTCCGACGAGTAAAAGGTGCGGCTCTCTACTTGTCTGCTTTTGGGGTGTTATTGCTGTCCGGCGTCCTGCAGGTGTTTACTAACCTGAAAATAATTCAAGCCAACTCATTCTCTGACGATTTGCTTGTTTTTTCAACATTAGTCCATATAATAGCGCTTAATATTGCCATACTCAACCAGATTGTCGGAATCATGCGCGACAAAATCATTGTTGAAACGGCTTTGGCCAAGGAGCAGAATATGGTGGTAAACCAGCGCCAATTCTTGCGACTTATTTCCCACGAACTCCGTACGCCACTGGCCATTATTGACAGCACCGCCCAGATTATACCCATGATTTCCGAGGATAGGGCGCAGGTTGCACGGAACACGAAGGCGATTCGGGCTGCGACTCGCCGCCTGTCAAATCTGATGGACAACTATCTTACCCACGAGCGAATGGAGCATGGCGGTTTTGTCCCTGAAGTTACGACCGTAGATATTCGCCAGATTATCGAGGGTGTCGTCTCAAGAGTGCAGTCGACGACGGATGATCATCGGATAACCAGCGATTTTCCCGAAAAACCGTTAGTGTGCCTTTGTGATCCGCTCCTGACGGAGATGCTCTTGTCTCTTCTCCTGGACAACGCCGTAAAGTACTCACCTCAAGGGGGGGACATCATTTTTCGCGTTTATGCCTCTGCTCCGGATCAGGTATCCGTCGAGATCAGAGATTCGGGAAGCGGTATGACTCAAAATCAGATGGAAAAGATTTTTGATCCTTTCTTTCGTACGAATACAATTCCCGGAGTCGGCGGAGTCGGCCTCGGGCTTCATCTGGCCAGACATATCGCGGAGCTTCATGGCGGCTCAATCTCCTGCGCCAGCGTCATAACGGAAGGAACCGTTTTTACGGTGACGTTGCCGTTAAATCCATCAACCTCACGATCCGCTGAATAAAAATAAAAAGATCCTTGCCGAAACGTGCAAGAATTCGTAAGAATTCATCACCGAATTTCGTGATATAAATAAAGGTCACCTTGCCGGAGGTTCCCGTGATCTATAAATCAGCAAGCAGTTCTCTTATTGACGCGTATCGCGCCGGTTATACCATTGGCGATCTCCTGAAGGAGATTGCCCCGGAGGCGATACTCCTCTTTGCCTCCATCACGATAGAAAACGACTACGCTGATTTTATAGCCGGACTTTACGATGCTCTTGAGAGCAATGAAGTTATTATCGTCGGCGGGACCGGTGATGGAATTTATGAAACGTCCCTTACGGCCCATTATGGGGTCTGCGCCCTGGGGATTTCGTCCGGAGGTCAACTGAAGTGGAGTGCTGCGTCCGGAACCGGAGTCGGATCCGATTCCGAAGGGGCGGCCCGCAGTTGTGCGCTGGCGGCGTCGGAACTGCTTGGCGAGGAAGCCGGGTGGGCCTTCGTTCTGGCTGATGGAATTACGGCCGATGGCACGGGGATTGTCGCGGGAGTCCGTGATCTGTTCAAATTTCCCTTTATCGGAGGGTTGACCGGCGATGACCGAAAGTTCGCCCGGAGCCGACTTTTTCTCAACGACCGGGTAATAGATGACGGAATAGCAATTCTCCTCGCCTCCCGCGGGTTACCTTTCATTACCCATTCAGCCAGCGGCTATCTCCCCATGGGGAATCCCGGCGTTGTGGAAGAGAGTGAGGGGAGAACCATTCAGCGTATCAGCGGCCGAACTCCTCTGACATTCATCAAAGAACAGATAGGGAAGCCCCTGGCCGAAGCCGATCTCGGCGTGTTGGCTCTCGCCAATCAAACGAGCTCATCGGCGGATCGGTTTTTTCTCCGTGTCATGCTCAGCTTTGACAAAAACAGCGGGAATATAACCAGTTTCGGCAGCGTACCCACGGGAGCCACCGTTCAAATCAGCAGCGCCTCCAGGGAACAACTGCTCCAGGCGGTCTCCAACGCAATTGCAACATTAGTAAACACCGGATTTACTCCCGCCGCAGCCATAGTCGTCAGTTGTGTCGGCAGAAAATGGCAGCTGAACAACTGCGGTGAAGAGGAAGTTCAGGCGATCCTGGACGCCCTGGGGGCTCATCTGCCGCTGATCGGTTTCCCCTCGTTCGGAGAAATGGGCCCCTTTCTGAAAGATGACGGCAGCAGTACGGAGAGTTATTTTCATAATGCCACCTGCGTAGTGTGTCTTCTTGGTGCATAACGTGAGCTATCGATTCCTTTCCCTGCTACAAAACCCTCCTGAAGGTTTTCAGTATACGCCCCGAATACTCCGCAGTGATGTGCGGTTAGCCCCTTTTGCGCTTCTGTCGCCGAATGTGGAAGAGGCGGAAGCCGTACTCTCACGTTGTGGGGCTAGTAGCGCCGGCGTCATTGTAACCTTTGGGGGAGAACTCAGTTGGCGACAGCGCGCCCCGCTCCTGTTTCATCTCACGGCGCCACAGGAGTTTGAACCGCACTTGGTCGCGCTGCTTCGATCACATCTGCTGCTACTGGAAAACTGCCGGCGAGAAGCGGAGAGAAGCGTCCTTCTTTCTCTTGAATTAGCGCGAGCCCACGACGACGGCCGGCGTAATCGGCTGGAGTTCGGCCAAGCCAAGGAGTGCCTGCTGGATGAGTTGATCATCCGTAAAAGCGCCGAGGAGAGGCTCTCCTACTCTAACATGGTGACCACCGCCGCCCTGGAATCAACCGTTGACGGGATACTTATCGTTGACGTCCACGGGAAAATAGTCCGTTGGAACCGTAATTTTATCGATCTCTGGAATGTGCCGGAAGAGTTGTTGAACACGGAAATCAAAGACCCGGTGCTGGGATATGTCGCCAGCCGGATGGCGCATCCGGAAAAGTTTCTCGCCCGAGTGAAGTTACTCTACGAACAGCCGAAAGAGACGAGTCAAGACCTCCTGGAACTGGCGGATGGCCGCCTTATCGACCGTTATTCACACCCTTTGATCACTGGCGACGAGATCGTGGGTCGATTCTGGGCGTTTCGCGACATCACCGAGTTGAAAAGTGCTGAACAGGCCATCCGGGAACAGAATCGGGACCTTGAGGAACGGGTGCTAGCAAGAACCAGGGCGGTGGAACAAGTAAATAATGAGCTCATTATCACCAATCGGGAGCTTGAGCAGCGACGCCACGAGGTGGAGGAGACCCACAAGAAGCTGCTACAACTCTCAAGCGCGGTGGAAAACAGCCCCTCCACGATCGTCATCACCGATCTTGATGGCCACATAGAGTATGTAAATCCGAAGTTTACTGAAATTACCGGCTATCTTTACGAAGAAGTCCTGGGGAAAAATCCACGGATACTCAAACTGGATGGTTTGACCAAGGAGCGGTACGAGGAGTTGTGGGAGACTATCCTGTCAGGAAGGGAATGGAGGGGAGATTTTTGTAATCGGAAAAAAAACGGGGAATCATACCGGGAGCATGCCTCCATATCCCCCATCAGGAATGCGCAGGGGAAGATCACCGGTTTTGTCGCAATCAAGGATGATGTCACGGAGCAGAGACGGATCGCCGCTGAACTCCTGGCGGCGCAAGACGCCGCCCACGCGGCCAACCGCTCCAAATCCGAGTTTCTGGCGAACATGAGCCATGAGATTCGGACTCCCATGAACGCAATCATGGGCATCACCTATCTGCTTGAACAGTCCAATCTGCCCGGAGACGCCAACGTCCTCATTCGGAAGATGGGACGCGCCGGACGTTCCCTTTTGGCCATCATCAATGACATTCTTGATTTTTCCAAGATCGAGGCGGGACGGGTGGAGATAGAGCATCTCCCCTTCCGTTTGAGCAGCGTGCTGGATAATCTCGCCACCATCATGTCGGTGAATGTGGGTGACAAAAATATTGAGGTCAGTATAACACCACCGGAGAGCCGCATCGACCGGTTGTCCGGTGACGCCCTGCGCCTAGAGCAGGTATTGATAAATCTTTCGGGTAATGCGATCAAATTTACCGATCAGGGTCATGTGGAGGTAAGCATCCAGGTCGTCGCCAGGTCGGAACAGCGGATCACCCTGCGCTTTGCCGTCAGTGACACCGGCATGGGCATTCCTCCGGAAAAGCAGGGGTTGATATTTGAGTCATTCTCCCAGGTAGACGCCTCGAATACCCGTCGCTCGGGAGGCACCGGGCTGGGGCTCACCATCAGTCGCCAACTCGTGGAGCTCATGGGGGGTGAGATGGGACTCACCAGTGTCCTCGGCACGGGGAGCGAGTTTTGGTTCACACTACCCTTTGACCTTGACCAGGATGCGTTGATGTCCTCCCCCGAATCCGAATGCGGTCGCGAGGAAAGAAAGAACTATTCCCCCGGAGAGCAACTCAAAGGTTTGAGGATTCTGGTGGTTGATGACTGCGATATAAACCGGGACGTCGCTTTGCGTATCTTCTCCGGCAAGGGGGCCCGCGTGTTCCTTGCCAATGACGGGAAACAAGCGGTGGATTGGCTGCAGGCGAACCCGACGACGATCGATATCGTATTAATGGATGTGCAGATGCCGGTGATGGATGGCTATGAGGCGACCCGGCTGATTCGCCGGATGCCGGAACTGGCTGATCTTCCGGTGCTCGCGCTCACTGCCGGAGTCTTCAAGATGCAGGAAGAAAGTGCGCGAGCCGCCGGCATGACGGATTTTATCTCCAAACCGTTCAATGTGGATGCTGCCGTAATTCTCATCAATAAATATGCCGGTTCCAGGGGGGCTCTGACTTCAGGGGACGATCTCTCTCCCGTAACGGTCGCTGTCACCCGGGAGTTCCCCGGTTTAGCCATTGAACGGGGAGTCGCCATCTGGAAGGATCCGGAGGTTTATCGTCAATATTTGCGTAAATTCGCTCGTGATTACGAAAATTGTGTCCAGGCCATGAGAGATTCCGACACCGGAGCCGCAGCTGCTCTTGCACACAAGCTGGCGGGGGCTGCCGGGACTCTGGCGCTTAGCGAGGTTACGGCCCTGGCCAAGGAGGCCGATTGTCTGTTGCATGCCGGCGAAGGTACGCAGGGTACCTTGTCCCGATTGCAGGCGGCTCTGGAGACTGTTTTTGACTCAATCAAGGTATACGCGTCAGCCGACAGTGGAGCCGAGGTAACTCCGACTGAAACCTGCGACCCCGATGGTCTGGCTCGACTGCTGACCCTGGCAGTGGAGGCGTTGGATACCGACGACATGGCTGAAGTCAGGCCGATACTGATGACGCTGAGTACGATGCTGTCTCCCGTTCATCTTGCTCCTTTCGCGAATGCTCTGGAGAATTTCGATTTTCGCGGCGGTGAAGAGGCTCTCCGGATATTGGCTGCTGAATTCAATCTTTCCCTGGTGGCATAATCATGCTGAATAACCCGATACTGATTGTTGATGATGAACCTCAAAACCTGGCGGCATTGGAACAGATTCTGTCACCCCAGTATCGACTGGTATTTGCCCGTAACGGTGCGGATGCCCTCAGAGTTGCGCATAAACATAATCCTGCGCTCATATTGCTTGATATTCAGATGCCCGATACCGACGGCTACGAAGTCTGCAGGGCGCTTAAAAGCAGCAAGCAGACCGAAGCCATTCCCGTCATCTTTGTCACCAGTTTGTCGGAGGTGCGGGACGAGGCTGCCGGTTTTGCCGCCGGCGCGGTGGATTACATCGTCAAGCCCGTGTCACCGGCGATTGTTACCGCCCGGATAAAAACCCACCTCTCTCTGGTACAGGCAACCCTTCTGGAGCAGAGCTACCGTGACGCAATCCGGATGATGGGGGAGGCTGGTCACTATAATGATACCGACACCGGCTTGCATATCTGGCGGATTGCAGCCTATGCCGGAGCATTGGCGGCGGCCTGCGGCTGGAGCGCCGACGCTTGTCATCAGCTGGAACTGGCGGCGCCGATGCATGATACCGGAAAGATCGGCATTCCCAACGTAATTCTACGTAAGCCGACAAAGCTTGACGCCGAAGAGTGGGCTGTAATGAAAACACATCCTCGTATCGGGCACGCCATCCTTTCCAAAAGCGATGCCCCCGTTTTTCAGTTGGCAGCCGAGATTGCCTTGCGTCACCATGAAAGGTATGACGGAACAGGGTATCCTGATGGTCTTGCCGGTGTAACCATACCGGAATCAGCGCGTATCGTCGCGCTGGCCGATGTTTTTGACGCTCTCTCCATGAAGCGACCCTATAAGGAGCCCTGGCCGCTGGAAAAAGTCATGATGACGATCAAGGACGGTTCAGGGAGTCAATTTGATCCGCGACTGGTGGATGTCTTCGTCTCAATTCTCCCGGAGATACTGGAAATCAAAAATAAAATGGACGCCAGGGAGCTGTCGATGATTCAGAACGAGAATGCGGAGTAATCATAATGGCGGATAAGGAAAAATTTCTGGCGTCGCTTCGGGACGCTTTTGTTGCCAGGGGGATCAAGGAAAAGCTGATCACCATTTTTGTGATCATCAAACTTTTGCCGTTGCTCCTGCTGGCGTGGAGCGCCTGGGACCAGATCGGTCACCTGGGCAGAGCCGTGGAGAGGCTGTCGGTGGCGATGATGGCCACTACGCTGAAAAAAGTAGCAGAGATTGGCGATGTGGCTGTGAAGGATTCCGTCACGGCCCTGGATCGGCGTTCCCGTGAGGCC
>CAIUUR010000227.1 GCA_903902345.1 uncultured Geobacteraceae bacterium
CGCTTACTCTGGGGGTTCCCACGGTAAGCGGCACGACCCTAACCATCCCGGTTAACCTCATTAATGTTACCGGAAGGCCAATCAACGCAATAGCCGCCCACCTTTACTACAACAATGTCTCCTCTCCCTTCGGGCTGAAAACCAGTGGCGCGAATATCGTCAGCGCTGTTATTGGTTCCGTTGCGATTAAAGCCGGCAAACAGCTGACACAATCAAGTGCGCAGAGTGGGGATCTCTATATCGTCATCTACGGCTTTGGCAACTCGCCCATCGGTGACGGGGTTATCGCTACCATCGGGTTCGATATTGTCGGCCCGGCTACGGCCGGTAACGAATCGTTCAAACTTTACCCCACCGCTTCCGACGCGACCGGCGCCCCGATCAGTGTCAACTACAGCAGCATTACGCTGGCGCCGGGCGCCAACCCTCTGACGGTCACTGTTTCTCCCAACGGCACAGTGAATTCTCTTCCCTCCGGGATAGCCTGCAGTAACGGTCTGATCAGCAGTACGAATATTTGCAACGCCAACTTCTATGCCAACTCTGTCGTTGCCCTGCTCCCCACCGCAGCGGTGGACTACGATTTGAGCGCCTGGGCCGGGAGTTGCACGGGGAGCGGGCCATGCGCCGTGACCCTGTCGGGCAATGGGAGTGTGACCGCAACCTTTAGTCTTAATAACCATGTAAAAATAACCGGCATCGAGTACGGTTCACTAACGAATGCTTACAAGAACGCCCTGCCTAACTCGACCATAATGGCCGGTGACTTCCACTTCGTCGAAAATCTGACTCTGGATCGCGGCTTGGCGGTCACCCTCAGAGGGGGGTACAATTGGGCATTAAACAGCCAGATTGGGGACACCTTCATGAAGGGGGTCCTGTTGGTTAAAACCGGGAGCCTGGTGGTGGACGGGTTGAGCGTGCAGTAAGTAAACGCTGGAAACATCGCAGTAAGAAAAGGGCCACGCCACAGAGGTGTGGCCTTTTATGTTTTCGATCCGCGTGCATCGGCGTTTATCCGCGTCCTATTTGGTTCCGGCTTGTTCGTCCTTCGGAAAAGAGTCCTCACTATCCGGCGTTAGCTGCCGATAAGATACGTAGTAACTGACAGCTGCAGGAAGGGGAGGGGATCGCCATGATCGGAGATATCGGAGCATCACAGGTGGGTAGCGCCGCCACTCCCTACAAGATAGTTGCATCATCCGACAGCCGCAGTGAACAGCAGGTTGTTTCGACCCAGTCGTCCTCCGTCGCCGTCAAGGACAGGGTGACCCTCGACACCCCTCAGGAAAAAAAGGTCACCTACAGCTCCCCACTGACCGATCAGCAACGGCTTGACAATCAGTTCCTCATGCTCCGGGCGCTGGTGGCCAATATCTTCAAATCCCAGGGGTTGACCGCTCCACCCGGTGCTGCCTCGGCCAGCGGTGCGGCCGCCGGGGGGGAGGGGACAGCGGCAGGCGTCTCCACGTCAGATGCCGCGACGACAGGCGCCACGAACAGTGACACCGCCGCCACGACTGACGCCGCTCCCCAGGGAAGCAGCGTCATTGACGTGGGAGGGGGTAAGAGCGCCGATATCGCCACGATGACGCCGGAAGAGGCGAAAAAACTGGTGGCGGAGGATGGGTACTGGGGGGTGAAGCAGACCTCGGACCGGATTTTTCAACAGGCGGTGGGGATCAGCGGCAACGACCCCACGAACATAGACAAGGTTAAAGAAGGAATTCTCAAGGGGTTCGGGATGGCGAGAACGGCCCTGGGGGGAGAACTCCCCGATATTTCATCGCAGACCCTGGACGCGGTCATGAAAAAGCTGGACGATTGGGTCAAAAATCCCGATCAGTCCTCCGGCGGTAGCCAGGCCTCCCCCGCGACGGCATGAACCCCTTGTCGCAGGGATACCATTCAACCACAACGTATCGGCTGTAACCTCGGGTGAAATTATGAAAATCACGAATGGTCAACGAATGACGGGAGTGGTCCAGGGGAAGAGCGGTTCCTCACCCCAGAGCACGGGAAAAGCGGCAGGTCAGAGTGCTGACCGGGTCGCCCTCTCCGGCGGTAATGAGGAGATCGGCAAGCTCTCCGCGATGATGCAGCAGATTCCGGACAACAGCGTCCGGAAGGTCCCGCACCTGAGGGAAACCATCAGCGACGGTACCTACCATGCCGAGTCGCGGGATGTGGCGGAGAAGGTGCTGGACCGGTGGCACGACTTTGCCGTCCAGTAACAGCCGGGGAAACCGCAACCATGAGAGTGCTCGTTGCTGATGATAATGACGGCGCCCTCCTTATCGTGGGGGAGGTGGAGGTTCTTTTTTCGGGGACCGACGTTACCG
>CAIUUR010000228.1 GCA_903902345.1 uncultured Geobacteraceae bacterium
ATGGCGCCGTCCATCTGCGCTGCGCCGGTGATCATGTTTTTGACGTAATCGGCATGACCCGGACAGTCAACGTGTGCATAATGACGCTTGTCCGTCTCATACTCCACATGGGCGGTGGCGATGGTGATACCACGCTCACGCTCTTCCGGTGCGTTGTCGATCTGATCGAACGCCTTAAACTCGGCCTGTCCCTTCCCGGCGAGAACCTTTGTTATCGCTGCGGTAAGGGTCGTCTTGCCGTGGTCGACGTGACCGATGGTTCCGATGTTCACATGTGGCTTGTTTCTGGAAAATTTTGCCTTGGCCATCTGTAAATCCTCCTGAATGCTGTCTGCGCAGGTATGCTACTTCGTCGTTTTTTTGGGAATGGAGCCCGCATCCGGATTCGAACCGGAGACCTCATCCTTACCAAGGATGTGCTCTACCTACTGAGCTATGCGGGCGCTGGATGCACGCTGGAGCGGGAAACGGGACTCGAACCCGCGACCCTCAGCTTGGAAGGCTGATGCTCTAGCCAACTGAGCTACTCCCGCCAATCGTGCGCTACGAGGTTTTGTAGTACGTGCAAAACGGAACCGGAACCAGTACAAGCGACAAGCGTCTCCTGGTTTGCTCGAAACAGTTTCTGCACGTTACTGAAGTTTATGGTGGAGGGAGGAGGATTCGAACCTCCGAAGTCGCTGACGACAGATTTACAGTCTGTTCCCTTTGGCCGCTCGGGAATCCCTCCAGGTACTAAAAGCCGGTACAATCAATTCTTGGAGCTGGCGATGGGACTCGAACCCGCAACCTGCTGATTACAAGTCAGCTGCTCTGCCAATTGAGCTACGCCAGCGTAGCCTTCTACTACACTTCTTTGACCGCGTCAGACAGTCATCTGCTCAAGAGTTGCGTTTATAAAACATTCCGCCGTCACTGTCAACACTTTTTTTATTTTTTTCGCCCCTAACGTGTCTCAGCTCCGCAAGTTACCCTTTTTGTCCCCTGACACCCTCCCTCCTTCTTCATGTTACCGTGGCTCACGACTAGGGGGGGGAGCACCGTAAGTTCCCCGTTTCGCCCCTTCACCAGTTCCAGAAGGACCATGCGGGCCGGGTCCTCCCCCCCCCCATGAACAAAACGGAGACGGAGTAGACCCAGATTCAGCTGATATGCCCGGGCAACCAATTCACTCAAACGGGAAACGTGATAAATGAAACAGATTCGCCCCGCCGGTTTTACCAGATATTTCGCTGCAGACAGGAAATCTTCCAGGGTAGCAGTCGATTCATGGCGTGCAGTGTCGCGTCCGGCACAGGGGCTGATCTTTCCGCTCCCGGCCCGGCGAAAGGGGGGATTAGCCAGCACGAGTTCGAAGGAAGATACCGGGAAACGCTCTTTCAGCTGGAGGATATCGGCATGAATGATCGTCACCTGCGGTAGGAGTCCGTTGAGTGCTCCGTTCCTCCCGGCCAGACGGGCGCTCTCCTCCCTGAACTCAACCCCCGTAATTCGTGAGTCGGGGGCCTTGCGGGCCATGATCAGGGCCATCACCCCGCACCCGGTCCCCAGATCGATGACCTCCCCCCGGCACGTTCCTGCAAAGTCGCAGAGGAGAAGCGGATCAACGGAAAAACGGTACCCGTGGCGTGGCTGGATGATTCGGAGGTCGTAGTCGCGCAGTTCGTCGACGGTTTCATTCTCTGTCACGCCAGACATGATCCCTTCACCCGTCAACGGTTCTCCGGTCACCGTTATTTCTCGCGAAAGATCGATCTGTTCAGGAGCTTCATCTTTGCCAGGCGAAACGTAACGGCAGTAAGAAGCACACAGATGCCGTAGACGACGCTGCGCCGGAAATTGATGGAGGAGGCCTCCTTGAAATATTTCGTCGGGCAAGAGAGTTCCCCTATCCGATAACCAAACCAGACCATTTGGGCCAGCATCTGGTTATCGAAGACGAAATCATCGGAATTGCACTCGAGAGGGAGCGTTTCCAGGACTTGGCGCGAGAAGGCCCGGTACCCGGTGTGGTATTCCGAAAGTTTGTGCCCCAAGAGAAGATTCTCTACAAAGGTCAGTACCCGGTTGGCCAGATACTTGTACCGCGGCATCCCTCCCTTGAGAGCACCGACCCCAAGAATACGTGACGCCAGCACTGCATCGAACTCGCCGTAGGCGATCATTGCCGCCATGGCGGTAATCAGCCGCGGGGTGTACTGATAATCGGGATGAAGCATGACGACGATATCGGCTCCCAACTCCAGCGCCTTGGCATAACAGGTCTTCTGGTTTCCTCCGTATCCCCTGTTTTGCTCGTGAACAACCGTCCTGATACCCAACTTGCGGGCCACATCCGCAGTATCGTCCCGGCTGGCGTCATCCACCAGGAGAATGTCGTCCACAAACTCCAGCGGAATCTCCCTAAACGTCATTTCCAGGGTCTTCACCGCATTATAGGCGGGAAGTACGACGATGATCCGTTTTCCGTTAAGCACTCACCCCTCCGAACTCATCACTTTGGCGGCCGCCCCTGCTCCTACCCGCCACTCCCACCCCAGGAAAAGGGTGTAGAAGGCAAAGGAGATCAGAGTCAACCATTTCCCGATTTTGAAGGGAAGCGGGTCGAAGCTGAATTTCACCCAATGCTCGCCCGGTGTCAGGTAGACACCACGCAGGACCAGGTTCACCGGGACGATGGGAGCATCCCTCCCATCCACTGATGCTCTCCAACCGTCGAAGTATTTGTCCCCCAGGACCAGCAGCGCATTCGTCGTCGACTGTACCTGCAGAGTCACCAGGTTGTTCTCATACGCCGTCACCGAGACGGTCCCGGGGTTTGTTGTTGTCGCACCAACAGGCGCCATGGCGACAGGTGGGGGTGACTCCACCAACGCCGACCGCGACGGATCGAAGGCAGGGTTGGCCAGAATGCCGGGGATCTTCCGGGGGTCATCTATCACCGCCACCGCCGGCACAAGCCATCCCTTGGGAAATACCCGGCGATTTTGCAGCACCACCTCCTTGCCGTCGGGGGTACGGTAGACCGGAACAAAGTGGTCACCCATCTGCCCCTTTTCCCGTTCATACTGGTTTGTTTCATAGATCAGGTACTTAACGTTCATGAAGTCGGGCATGGCGGAGCCGAAGCCGAAATTGTCCAGAAATAGTTGCCAGCGCCACATCTGCACCGGGTTGGAGGTAAACATGACCGGGATGCCGTTGCTCACGAAGTTCATGGGGTCGGCGCTGTTCATGGGAAGAACCCGGTACTGTCCGGTTTCTTTCTTGACATACTCCATGGCCGGCGTCAGTGGCGCTCGGAGGGTTTTGGGGAGGGGCTGAAGGAGCGTGTATTTGGCGTTCACCCGCCCCACATCGGCGAGAAGAAGAGCGACCAGGAGCAGCGGTGACCACCGCAACGGGAACCACCGTCCCGCAATCCCCCACACCCCCAGGACGGAGAACGTCGCCACGCCGGCGGCCCATCCGGTCTCCAGTCGCAGGTTTTCCCACCGCTGAGACACCAGTTCCGCCCCCTGCTGGTAACGGGTCGGCTGGACAATCATCTCTTCCAAGGCGCTCTTCCAAACTCCGTTGGCCAGGAACTGGGACGCGAGAAGCCCCAGAAGGATCACCGGAATGCCCGCCAATCCGTACCGGTACCATCGTACTCCCCGGCTATCCCTCATATCCCCCCCCAGCAGGATATCTATTCCCTGGGCGGCAAGAATTCCCAGCCCGAGGAGCGGGATGAACATCATCATCTTGGGAACGCGGAAATGGTTGATTCCGGGGAAATGCTGGAAGAGAAACCAGTAGACGGCCGAATATTTGCCCAGGGAGAAGGTGATTCCCGCCGTCACCATCCCCCCGGCCAACCAACTGAACCGATTACGGCGGAAGATAAGGGGAAGCGGCGCCAGGAGCCAGGGGAGGAACCCCAGATAATCGGTGGTCTGGGTGAAGTTCATTCTCCCCCAGTAATAGGCATCGATGTTGTTTGAATTCCCTCCCCCCTCCTGTCGGGAGAAGCCGAATAGCCCCGGTATGGCAAAGGTCGCCAACTCCTCGGGGGGAAGCGACCAGGACATGGCCTCCTCCAGATCAAGCCCCCCCTCCCCCTGATTGGCGCCACTCTGCCCCCCGCGGGTGGTCTCCTGGGACCAGTTGGCCAAGGGGACCAGGGAGATGGCCACCGTGGAGAGGAAAAAAAAGAGCGTCACCAGGTTGAGGGTAAACAACCGAAGATGTCCCCCCTCTTTCCGTCGAGAAATGAGGAGGGCAGTATAACGACAGAGAGCATAGCATCCCAGGGCTAGACAGGTATAGTAGGCGACCTGCCAGTGCATGTTGAAGAACTGGAAGGCAAGCACCACCGACGTTGTCAGGAAGTAGATCAGACGACGGCTACAAAAACCCCGCTCCAGGAAGTAGAAGGCCCAGGGAGCGAAGCTGATGGTGGCGATCTTCTGGACATGGCCGGCGTTGATGAGTGAAGCGTTTTCCGGAGCGATGGCAAAGAGGAGTCCGGCGAAGAAGGCCGCCGGACGGCTGCAGCCGATGGTCCGGCAGAAGCAGAAGACGCCGGCACCACCAAAAAAAAGGTGGAGCACGATGAACCAAGCGATATTCACCGGTTCCGGGAATAGCCAGAAAATCAGGTTCCGGTACAGCAGGAACTGCATGGAGACGGTTCCCCCCCCCTCGGAACCGCCGCCATTGGCCAGGGTATCCCATCCTGCCTGGAGGCTGACCCTGAAGAGATCCCAAAAGCCCATCTGCCCGTACTGTTTTATGGTCCAGTAGAACTCGGCAGTTATGTCCGGGGCCCGGATGATCTGATCGGTGAAGAGGATCTTGCAGAAGAATGCGATGAGAAGCGCCAGCATGGTTGCCAGGGCAAGAAGATCATTTTTGCGTTCGGTCATGAAGGCTCCGGGTCAGTGCGGGGCGGGATTACTTGCTACGCCATAAAAGTTCGACAGCTTCTCCGCGTACCGCTTCCAGGTGAAATTCTTCAGCAGATAGTCACGCCCGGCGGCGCCAAGCTCCCTACGCCGTGGCGGATCGTTAAGGAGTTCCACGGCCCGGTCGGCCATCTCCCGCCAGTCGTCGGGATCACAAAGAATACCGGAGGCGCCCGGCTTGAGGTACTGGGCAAGCTGCCCCACGCCGTCGGCCACCACCGGAACTCCGGCCCGGAGAATCTCCGTCAGCTTGGCGGGACACTTGGCGCGGTTGACGAGAGTGTCACTGAAGGGGTAGATGGCGAGATCCGCGGCGGCGAGATAATCCGCAATCTCCCGGGGGTCCAACCATCCCCCCATGACCAGCGCCGGAGCAAACCCCTTCTCCCGCCCGGCGGCAAGAAGCTGCTCCTCTTCCCCCCGCCTCCCCTGCCCCACCACGAGGAACTTGACCTCGGGAACCCGCCGATGAATCTCGGTGAGCAGAAAATGGAGCTTCTCCTGGCGAAACTCAAAGAAGCGGGTATACAGGAGCAGCAGTGGCGTCTCAGCCGCTATTCCCAGCGTTTCCCTGACCCGACCACCGTCGCCCGGGGGAAGATCCTCCACACAGTTGGGGAGATAGAGAACCCGCGGAGGCGGAACGCCCCTCCCCCAGATCAACGTCTGGAGAGTCCGGCTCGCCACGGACACCCCGGCGGCCTGCGTGGGGAGCCACTTCTCCTGTATACCGAAGAGAAACTTCTCTCCCCGGGAATAGGTGGATTGGTCGTTCATCCCCCCCTTCCCTTCCCAATCGTCACAATCCACGAAAAGAGGTGGGAGTTGAAAGCCGAGCTTGCGGCAGGCGAGATGAACCATGGCGGCGATACCGCCATAACCCTTGGGCTTAAAGAGGTGGATCAGATCGGGGCGTTCCGCCAGGGCTCCCCAGAACATCCGATGGGCCAAAAAGGGGACGGCAACAGCGCCCGAGCCAGGCCCCAGAGTTATATTTCTGATCGTTACCCCGCGAACGGTCTCCGTGCGGCCCGAATCCTCGGGATTGGTGTAGGGGGGAGCGACAATGGTTACCCGATGCCCCAGATCCTGGAGTTCCGCCGCCAGCGGGATCATCCTGGCGATGAGCGTCCCCTTGGGGCGGATGCCGAAGGGTGCAAGGAAGACGATCTTCATGGCTTTGCCGTATCAGGCAACCTCCAGAATGGCAGACGTCACACTGCATTTTGCGCCCGCGGTAATCAACCGCCTGTCCATGGTGGCAAAACCATCAAAGGTAGCGCATTGCGTCACATGGAGAGCATCGGCGAAATCCATCCCCTGCTCATACCAGTTGATCGCCTGCGCTACCAAGACGGCGTCCTCCACCGTAAGGGTAGCAAGACCGCAGATATGGCGGAGGCGCTCAATAACCACGGTGCGGGGCAGATTGTATCCGGACGCCGATGACAATACCCAGGCAAGTTCGAGCAAAACAGTTTTAAGAATCAGACAGGCGTTGTTCTTGAGAAATTCCGTGGCGGCAACCGTCTGCCGGCGGTCATCCTTGACAGCGTACCGAACGAGAATATTGGTATCTACGGCGATCATTTGCTTCTACCCACTTCGTAAGCCACGGTTGTATCGACTGCAATCATTTGCCTCTGCCCGCTTCGTCAGCCACGGCGCGATCCATATCGTCCAGAGAGAGGACTCTCCCCGTATAAACTGATGGAGCGGAACAGGACTCAAAAGCCGTTGCCGCAAACGGTTCAGCAGCCTTGATTACCACCTCATCGCCACGATCAATAACTACCAGTTTGGTTCCGGCCAGCCAATGGTGCCGGTCACGAATTGCCTTGGGGAGCACGAACTGTCCCTTACTTGATAGAGCGACGGATTCCATAGCACCTCCTCCACGGTAAGAACATGGTAAGAAATAATGCACTTGTCTGAAAAAGAAGTCAAGGAAACGAATCAAACGCTCCCGGAGAATTTCCCGAGACGTCCCCGGCGATAATCCCGCCACCCCTGCCACATCATCCGGAGTTTGGCCGTTTTTTCTTTTTCAAACAGGACGATGCTCCCGATCTCCTTGGTCAGACGAACCAGATCGAAGGTGCAATGCCCGGGAAAAGTCCTCAGATACTCCCGGAACACCACGAACCGGTTCCGGGTCTTATAGTAACGGCGAAGGGGGGAATGGTTGGTGGCAATGAGGGGACCGTGGCGGGTGATCTCTCCCACCTCATGAGTAAGGATTGCCCGGTTGGCACGAACGACCCGGTACCCACTGCGTCGGAGGCGGAGGCAGTACTCGTTATCCACAAAATCGATAAAGAAATCATCGCGAAAAGGGCCCACGTCCCGCCACGCCGCCAGATCCAGCAGGCATCCCGATGTCATGGGGGTCATGGCCTCGCTGTACTCTGCCGCAGGGGGAGGGCGACGCACGGCCCGTGTAACGTGGAAGGGGGCGACGATCCCCGGCGCGACTCCCTCCCCTGCTCCCCGGCAGGCAAGAAGATTGGCCACCAGACCATCATCCCCCCTGCTGTCCTGATCCATGGTGAGGAGACAGTCGTAACCGGCGGTACGGGCAAGTTCCGCTCCGATGTTGAGCGCCCGTGCGATCCCCACGTTCTCACCCTGAGAAAGATAGACCACATTCTCCAGAACGGCGAGTCGCTGAGCAAAGGTTCCCTTGACGCCCCCCAACTCCTCCGTGTTGTCCAGAGCATAGACAAGCTCTACCTGACCGGCCCAGGTTCGGATGTTTTCCAAAACCTCCGGCCCGGGCCCGTAGAGAACCACGACGGCGGCGATCCGGGGGGAATGCGAAGGCACCTAGGCCCCCTTCCTGATGATAAAGATCACCTCGTCCTTGCGCCGGTGCATGACCTCGATATCCAGCGGATGCTGCTGCCGGAGGACGTGCAGCATCTCCAGCATCTCGAACTGGCTCCAGACATGGTAGTGGATGCTGTAGTTCATCGTCATCAGCTCTTCCGCCTGCTTCTCCGCTTCAACCTGGTCCCTTACGCCGTTGACCAGGTGTGCCCACTCCAGGAAATGACCCCGACGGGACCAGTCCGGACCTTCCCGGTAATCCCGCAGCAGATGCTCCAACGGTGTCACCGGCCGTTGCCGGTCAAAGGTATACCGACTGTCCGGCAACGCCAGATAAAGGGTACCCTCCGGGCAAAGCACCCGGAACATATTTTCCAGGGCGAGGAGCGGATTCTGGCAATGCTCCAAAAAATGGTTGGCGATGACGAACTCCTGGGAGTTGTCGCCGACGCTCTCCAGAAGTTCTCCGTCGGCGACAAAATCCACCGGGACCAGCTTCTTTTTTTTCAGCTCCGGATACTGCCTTCGGAGGTCGGGCACGGACATCCGGTCCACGTACCGGACTCTTGCCCGAGGCGATACCCTCAGTGGATTATGGAGTGCGCCGATCTCGATCCCGCTTCCCCGAAGATAAAGAAAGGCGAGGGAATAGCGGTTGAGGAGCAGGCTGCGGGCAATCCTGTACAACGGATGACAGGAGTGATTTCTATTCAGCAACATGACGATGGCCGTTTAGGATACGAATTTATTTATAAGCTTACTGAAAACAAAGAGCAGTTTTTCCGCGGCGCCAGCCGCAGGGAAGAGCGTGTGACGCAGTCGAAACGCCAGAGTGAACGAGGTGAAGCGGAACCGCGCATCAAGCAGGCTCTCAGCGTACCGCCGGATCTCCTCAAGAAATTCCACTTCCGTCCTGCCGAGAAGTAATCGATCATGAAGGAGCGAATAGGAGATCGCCCGGTCTCTCAACAGGCGATAGTAACGCCTTTTCGCCTCACTGCTCTCCCCCCGTAGATGTGCGACAATGCGAGCGGACAAACAAGCCTTTACATTGACCCCTGTATCGTTGGCGCCATGTTGCCGGTACCGGACCAACCGCTCGGGAAGGTACCGCACCCCGCCATGACGGGAGGCCACCACCGCCAGCCACCAATCGTGGTACGTCTCGCTACCGGGAATCGGCAATGCATGTTTCAGCAGAGCACGATGAAACAACGTCGTACATCCGGTGACGCAGGCATTGCAGACGAAATACTGAAATTCGCGCCCGCTGACCGGTCGGACCCCCGAGGTCGTCATCAGGGTGCCCGGCAGCGTCCCGCCGGCCTCGTCCAGAAGGAAGGCATCCGAATAGACGAGGTCTGAATCACCAATACCAGCAATGAGCCGTTCAAGCTTCTCCGGAAGCCATATGTCATCCTGATCAGCCAGGGCTATGAAGTCACCGGTGCAACGCGCCAGAATTTTTTCAAAGTTCCGGACAAACCCGAGATTCTCATCGTTAATCTCGTACCGGAGGCCATGACTCTGCCCATACTCCTCCAGGATCGCCACGGTATCGTCGGATGAGCGGTCGTCTGATGCAACAACCTCAATGTTCCGCCACGTCTGGGCGTAGATGGAGTCGAGCTGTTCCCGCAGGAACCGACCGCCGTTATAGGTGGCGAGGGCAATGGAAATCGTGCAATAGTCCTTCACGGATTACCCCCACAGATCAATCAAGGCGCTCTTGCATGAGTTGGAAAATTTTCCATACCGGCCGGAGATCAATTCTACCATTACAAGAATAGACCGGAAGAGTATCCCGGATTTGTATATTCTTGATCGCGCCAACTGATGACGCCTTGCTTCATCCAGTAGCAGTAGTGTCGAACGGGTTGCCTCGTTTGCCCGTGGCAATGACCTGAGTCGTTCCACAAGGGATGCGTATGAACCTGCGGTTTCGGCAAATTCCAGCGCATTCGTACAGCGGATTCTGTCGTGGCGAAGGCGCCGCGCGGGGAGATCCAACTGCACATCTTCAACAGCACCGATCTGTTGCGCTTCATGCTGACGATAGAGAATGAGTGGTTCCGCAAGGGCAACACCAGGGGCGCCGATGGACGATGCCACCAGCGCAATCCAGCCATCATGAAGCCACTTATGACTCACCGGCAGCGGCAGAACCGCGTCCAGGAGAGTCGCTCGAAACACCATTGTCGCGCCCGTCACGACCTGTTTCCTGAGATACGTCCGCACCTGCTCTCCGCGAAAAAATCCGGCGCGTAGATTTCCGTCAAATCCGATTGTTTCCCAGAGAAAACGATGAAGAGTTCTCAAATCCTCGCCAACAAGTTCCGCGTCAGTGAAGACATAACCGACATCAGGAGACGCTTCGAGTATTTTTACAATTTTCTCAATCTTTTCAGGGCGCCAGACATCATCCTGATCGGCCAGGGCTATATATTCGCCACGACAACGGGAAATAATTCTGCCGAAGTTTTTTATAACACCCAGGGTCTCGTCGTTAATTTCAAGATAAAGGCCGCACTTCTGCCGGTATTCAGTTAAAATTTCCACAGTACCGTCGGTCGATCTGTCATCACCAACCAGGATCTCCATAGTTGTCCATGTCTGGTCGCAGATGGAATCAAGTTGCTCGCGGAGAAAACGGGCGCCGTTGTACGTGGCCAGTGCGATGGACACCAGTGGTCCATGACAACAGGAGAGATTAGTGTCCTCACTCATCCGGTCTCATCGTGACTTCCTGAACGGCCTGGCAATCAAAGCAAGAAAGGAAATGAGGGCAAACAGGATCAGACTGTAATGTCTCTGCAAATCCTTCCGGAGAGTAAGGTCGGGATGCAGCGTTACTTCGTTCCAAACCAATCGCGCCTTTCTGAAGCGAGCCCTTTGCCACCCCCAATATCCCAATCCCAATGCAGGGTTGCGACAATACTCATCCACCAGCAGGAATTCGTCATCAATAAATCGGCCCGAAAGGATGTTCTCTCCCGTGGCTTGGGCGGCATGTTGCCTGAAGCTGCAGAGTATCTCAGGTGTGTGGGCAAAGTCACCCTTCCCTAACAAAAAGAGCCACATTTCCAGATCCACGATATGCCGGTAACGTGGCGAAAAGCCCCTGCTTGACAATGAACGGCGAAAGAGCACGGCGGTCGGCTCACCTATGACATTCCCCTGAAGAAGACAGCGGCGGATGACCTCCCCACCGGGCAGAAACTCTCTTTGGGAAGAAAACGATACGTGAGTACGCGGTTGAAGATGTTCATCAACGTACTGGCGTGCCGATGAAACCAGTACAATGCGGGGATCTGCCGCCATCAGCTCCAGGGATCGCTCCAGACAGGTGGGCGCCAGCAGGTCGTCCGCACAAAGAATCTTGACATACTCCCCCCTCGCCAGCTCAAGACAGCGGTTCCAGTTCCCTGTCATCCCCAGGTTGCTGCGGTTATGATGATACGATACGCGCTGATCCCGAAGCAGGTACCCCTGGACGATGGAACCGGTATCATCGTCCGAACAGTTATCGGAGATGATGAGTTCAAAGTCGCGGCACGTCTGTGCCAGCACCGACTCGATGGCGTCCCCAATAAACCTGCCGTAGTTGTAGGTCGGGATACAGATGCTGACCCGGGGGATAGGAAAGCTCACTATTATCTCCACTTCACCGGTAGGAATCTCGTCAGAAGGGAACGGTCGAATTCATCCAGGTAATTACCCTTGAAAACCATAAAATAAACCGCCAGACAATAACATCCCGCGATAAGGACCAGTGTCGGATAGCCACGGATAGGGTGTATGAGGTTGATTCCCAGGATCGCCAGCGCGGGACAGATTGACGCAATCATCGGGCGGGGCAGGCATTGACGGTACAGACGCCACTCAAGACCTCCGATCTCACCATGCACCAACCGGATAAAGTAGAGCCCGGAAACGACGATGGAGACGAATATGCCGATGACAATGCCGTAGTACCCGACGGTTCTCACCAGGACCAGGCAAAGAGCTACGTTAAGGAAGCCGGCAAGAATGGAAGACTTCATCCCGAGCTGAGGTTTATTGATTCCGCTGAGAATCATGGAACCGGGTCCGGTCAACAAGCTTGCCAGATACGCGAGCATCAGCAGTTGCAAGGTGTAGGCGCTGGTATCGTAACCTGCTCCCAGCCAGGTTACGATGAACGGATGAGCCAGCATGATTATCAGAGTAGATACGGGGATCGCGATGATCGCCATGTACCGGAACGAGCGCCGATACAACCCCGCCACCCGCTCCTCTTCGTTACCGGCCTGCAGGACGGAAGCTGCCGGCGTCATTGGCGAGAACAGGGAGGCGATAAAACCACGGGCCTGTGATGCAATCCGGTTGGCCACCTCGTAGTGGGCGACTGCTTGCAGTCCAAGGAAGTGACTGAGAAGAATCCGATCAATCTGGAATATCATCAACTGGGTCATGTTCGTCAACTGCACCTTCCAGCTGAATCCGAAAATCTGCCTCACCACCCCACGGCTGAAATACCGGAACGGATTAATCCGGAGCGGGGGAAAAAGACGCCAGGCAACAATACCGTTTGCAACCACAACGAAACTCGTAACGATGGCATTGTTGCAGATGAGGCCGGTGAGACCGAACCCGTTGTACAGGAAGATGAAGACCCCCGCCGTCATCAACAGGGTCGATAACAACGAGATAAGATTACTATATCCCATCCTCTGAAAGCCGATAATAACCGAACCGAATACTCCCATCAACATATTGATAAAAAAGAGGATAATTCCGCCGGAGAAGACCAGTAACGCTTTATCCCGTAACAACGGCGGGATGTTCAAAATATCCGAGACCACGTACGGCAACAGGAGCAGCAACAGACCACAACTTATCATGCCCAGGAAAAGGTACAGGGTGAACGCCGTATTGATGAGCCTGTTAAGTCTGTCGTCGTCGCCATGCGCCTCGTATTCCGCAATGAACTTGATAAGACTTTCCGTTATACCGAAGTCGCTCAACTGGGCGTAGGAGGAGATAACGCCCACCAGCGCCCAGACACCGAACTCCTCCCTACCGAGATGACTGATAATATAGGGGGTTATGACCAGCATAAGGGGAACAGTGAGGATCGTTCTCAAAAAATTGAACGCCGAGTTTTTCACAATGCGTGATCCGACATCTCTGCGCACGGTTAATCCTTTTCCCGCCGATGCGTCCCGAGCTCCGTCGTCATAAATTGCGGGAGTTCCGCCATCCCGAGATGACACTCCGTAATCTAAAAGTCAGCCAACCGATTTTTCCCTTCACGGGTCCCCGAACGCTTTCAAAAACCATCCTCTGCACAAACAGATAATCAACACCTCTTATTTTGGCCCCACTGTCATGGCTGCGGCGGTAACCGGCGGAAGAGTCGATAATATTAAGATCGTGCTCTTCACAAAAGGTATACAGGTCGCTTCCCGGCGCAGGTGTAAATATGGCGGGACTATACATCTCCGGCTTTATCCGCTGCATCATCTTTACGGTCTGACGCATCTCTTCCTTTGTTTCAGTGGGAAGACCGAACATGTAGTTGGCAAACATTTTTATTCCCAATTGTTTACAGATCCGCCCGGCCTCGAGATTCTGCTCTACTCCGGTTCCTTTTTTGATAAAATCGAGAACTCGCCCACTTCCGCTTTCGAATCCTATCAACATCCATTGCAACCCCACATCCACCAACTTCTTCATCAAATCTGGGCGTTTGCAGATTATATCCGCACGACTCTGGCAGGCGAAGGTCTGTGGCATGCCTCGCGCCGCTTTTTTTGCGCAAAATTCCTCCACCCACCCATAGTACTGAGTGAAGCAGTCATCGTGAATCATGAACGATTGCATCTTGTAATCACGGGACAAGAACTCAAGCTCGTCAAGAATGTTGTCCACACTTCTTTTGCGAACCTTATCGCCAAAAACCGCCCGTTCCGCCGGTTGACAAAAGGTGCATTTGTACAAGCAACCTCGCGAAGCGGTAATGGAAAAAAACGGCGCCTCAAGTCCGGAAAACCAGGTTGCCTCACCTTCCGACGCCAGTGTTCTGTCGACAACCGGAAGCGCATCCAGATCAAGGGGGATTTCCCCCCTGGAAATCCGTGGAATATCCGGAAACAGCTTCAGCAGTCGAGGAAGAGTAACCTCCGCCTCGTGAGTAAAGATGAAATCAAAGTCCCGTACTGCGGCGGTTTGTTCGGTCATGAGTGTCGGATGGGGTCCGCCGACCATTACCTTCAGATGGGGACTCTTGGTCTTGACAATTTGGGCAAGTCGCTGCGCCGGCTCAAAATCAACCGTAACCACGGAGATCATCGCCAGGTCAAAATTACTCGCGGCAATCCGCGATTCAACCTCTTCCCATCCTTTAAGACGGCGGCAATCCAGATACTCCACCGTGTGTCCTTCCTGTTTCAGCACAGCACTGATAATACCTATACCATGATTGAACCAGTTGCTCCCCCTGCGGTAGGAATCAAAACCTTCCACCAGCCCGGGATAGATCAAGAGGATGTTCATCGGGAGGCCTCTACCGGGGAATGTAAACCAGTCAACTTCGCCCCTTCCATCAGCCGTATTCCCTGTTCCAATCCGACCCGTGGGCTCCACCCCGGCATTGTCCGACCGCTGTTCCAGGGTATCATCACCTCGCGCTCCCGGTATGGCCGGCCGCCCCACCGGATGGGCAAGGAGTTACCGATGATCCGGCCATAGATCTCCACCAGATCACGTAGCCGAAGCGGAGCACCCGACGAGACCGCGTAGCTTTCATGCCGGTCAATGGTCCCGGCCAGGAGCAGTGCGGCTGCGCCGATGAAGGCATCCACCACGTCATCGATGTACACGAGATCTATCAGCTGTTCGCCGGGAGACATGTCCAGCGGTTCTCCCGCCGCAGCCACCCGACGGAGGAGGGTAAAGAGTTTCTGGCGAGGATCGCGTGGACCGTAGGTATCAAACAACTTGACGGTTACAGCCCGCAGCGGCGTCGCGTCGACGTAGTAGCGCAAAAGATCCTCAAACGCCTGCTTTGTGGCTGCATAGAGGTTGACCGGGCTCACCTCCCGGCTTGTGGAGTGCTGCCATGATGTACCGGTATTAACCATGCAGACGCAACCGGAGACGTTCATGGCTTCCAAAAGTTGTGCGCCCAGCAGCACGTTGCTCCGGATAAGCGGCTCCACCTCTTCGGGGCGATGCTGGGAGAGAAACAACGACGCCAAGTGAAAGACCACTGTTGGTCGGCACTGTTCAACGATCCGCTGCATCGACCCAGTAGCGCCGTCATGGAGGTGCAGCGTGATCAGCTCCAGAACATCCTCCAGCAGCAGCAACGTTGCTCCCGGTTGATCAAGGGCGTGAACTGTCCAGCCATCGGCCAGAAGCCGCCGCAGCAGATGGGAACCGACAAAGCCGGCGGCGCCGGTGACTAATGCGGATTTCCCACGGTACGGCATCAGGGGCTCTCCTCTACGTAGCGAAATGGACTTGCAAATTCTGCCAGGGGAACAAAGCCCTGATCCCGCGGCGAGATGACGGGGGCCTCTCCAGGCCAGGGTATCCCGGCCGAATTCCAGAGGATACCGACATCGTGCAGCGGAGAATAAAGCGATGTAACCTGGTACATCACGAGAGCCTGATCACTTATGGTGCGGAAGCCATGGGCGAGGCCGGGGGGGAGGTAGAGCATATTCCCCTCACGCTCGCTCAAGATGAACGTGAGATACTCGCCGTAGGTGGGGGAACCAACCCGCAGGTCAACCACCGCATCGAACACCTCGCCGGCGGGGCAGTAGACGAGCTTGGCCAGTTCATGGGGCGGCGTCTGGAAATGGAGCCCTCGTATCACCCCCCGAAACGAGAGCGAATAATACCCCTCCACAAAATCAGCCTCCAGAGCAGACTCGGCGAAGAGCTGCCGGCTGAACGTTTTCACGAACAAACCCCGCTCGTCAGGTAACATCCGGGGGTAGATCTCATAGCATCCGGGTATTTTTGTTCTGTTGAAGCGCATGTTTCCCTTCCCTGACGAACTCACCGGCGGCGAAAGCCCCAATCACCTGACCATGAAATACCACTGTCTGCGCGGGCGCCTCCGGCAACGCCCCTGTCGCTCAGCAAGCGATCCCACTCACCCACTCCACCACGCTCCGTACCCCTTCGCGAGCGCCCACCTCCGGCAAAATAGAGGCTGATCATGTCGTCAGCATGAAGGACGTCACGCACCTGCTTGCCGCTGCCGGAAATGGTAAACGGCTCCCTGAGCAGCCACAGCCTGCTGACAGAACCAGCCGATCCACCCCTGATCGTGGGTGGCGAACTGCCGACCGCCGTACAGGGAAGAGTAGCGGAAGACCACCGTCTTGAGACCATAGATGCGAGCATAGTCGAGCATATGCTGGTCTGCCGCCCCCTTGGAACAGCTGTAGTGAGAGTGAAATTCAAGGGGCGTGGTCTCGTCAAAACCATCCGGCCACTTTTAACGAGAACCCAGTTTCATGACCCATTCTTTCGCCAAAGGCCAGATACGCGGCTCATAGGCGCTATTACCTCGCCAGATGAGGAGCTCGTCCCGCCATTTCGGCCAATCCGGATTGGCGTATCGTTCCAGCTTCGGCCTGTAGGTCATAGCGTTTCCTGCGATGGCGATACCCAGGATGAGGAGAGCAATCCCCCGCCCCCACTTGGAAAAGCCCTCCTTCCAGGCGGCGTACAGAAGCAGCGTCCACAAGATGGCGCTGGGTGCAAGAAGGTAGCGTGAGCCGGACGCCATACGCAGGGATGAAACCGTGGAAAGGACGGACACCAGCAAAAATGACGCCGTCATCTCCTGCACCATCCGCTCTTTCCGCAGTTTTATGATGAGTGCAACGAAGAAAACGACCATGACTGCCGCCGTCAACAGCACCGAAACCCTGGACCAATACGGATTATAATCCCCAGCCAGAGCGGTCGAAAAGTCAATAAACCGGAGATCGAAATTCAACACTGCGTCCCGTTGCAGCCAATCCAAGCCCAAAAACGGCGCGAGAAAGTGCATACCCAGAATCTTCTGCCACTGGAATTCGCCGCCGGTAAACCGCTCGCCCAGCAGGGGATTGGCGGACAGGTAGGAAGAAACGAGGACCGCCAGCTGCACGAGTGAAAATAAGACAAGTATCCCGGCTTGTAGCCACTCCTCGCGCTGCCGACTGCGGTACGCCTTCAGCATAAAGACAGGCGTCATGAAGCAGGAGATGACCCCGGACAGTCCTGCCAGAATGAGCATCCCCCGGTGGAACAGGCGCAGTGGCGCACTCTGCCCTTCCGACTGCTCCAGGAGGATGAAAAACGTGCCGACGGCCAGCCAGTACATGCTATTAATCGTGTTCAACCAGACGTCACCGGTGGATATCGCCAGCACCCCGCCCACAGTGAGCAGTTTTTTCGGCACGGTGTCCCAACAGAATGACCGGCCGAAAATGGCGACGGAGCAAACCAGCAGTTGGATGATCAGCGCCAGGTAGGTTGTCACGAAGGGCGCCAGCTCCAGGGGAAGCAGCGTCGCCAAGCCGGCGCCGAGATTGGGTACGAGGGTATAATACCCGAAAAAGTCGGTCGTCAGGTTCCGCAGGAATGACGTTCGAAACGCATGTGCGAAATAGACCGTCCCCTCTTCGGCCCAGAAGCGAGGCTCCACGAAAAGCCGTGGCCCACGGAGGAGTATCAGGGCGACACTCGCCAGGAGGAGACACACCGCCTGCATCGAGTTTTTTTTCATACGGCATCTCCGGCGGACTCACCTGCTCAGCGTCCGAAACGGAGCCGCGGCAAGGTTACGATGAATGACGGAATAAAAACAATCAGACTCCGCTTGGTGGAACCAAACATCCTCTTCTTGAAGGCGAAGGGAAGCTCACGGATTTTCACGCCAGGATTATTCTTCTTCAGACAGCTCACCCGAAAGTTCGTGCAAACTTCCCGTGTATTATCCTGCGGCGCCTGTCCCACCCGTCAAGAGGACAGTTTTAACGCATGTCGGCATAGTATGTATTTCCTTGCCTGCATTCTCCAACTGTCCCACCGTTTCGACTAGCGTCCCGCGAACCCCCGGATCTGATCCAGCATGTACTCCAACATACCATCACTCATCCCGGGATAAACTCCGATCCAGAAGGTGTCGCGCATAATACAATCGGTGACAGGCAGTTCCGATGAGTCATTAAACAAGCGAACAGCAGAATTGGGAACGACTCTGAAACCTTGACAACTCTGTCTCATCTCATCAAAGCAGGGATGCTTTATCAAATTTCCGGCAAAGAGCATCCTCGTCTGGATCCCTTTTCGCTCCAGGTGAGCTACAATCTGGTCGCGGCTGAAGCCGGCCCCTTGGCGCACCGTCAGGAGAAACCCGAACCAGGACGGCTCGCTTCCGGCCGTGGGCTCCGGTAAGAGCAACCGGTGAGAAAGGTCGGCCAGCCCCTCGCGCAATATCCCCCAGTTCTTCCGACGTGCGGCAATAAAGGAAGGCAGTTTTGCCAACTGTGCGCAACCGATTGCCGCCTGCATGTCGGTTACCTTCAGGTTATACCCGAAATGGGAGTAGACATATTTGTGATCGTAGCCGTGAGGGAGTTCGCCGAACTGCTGAGTAAAGCGATTGGTGCAGGTATTGTCCCGGCCGGAGGGACACCAGCAGTCGCGCCCCCAGTCACGAAATGACTCCACAAGCCGCTTCAGGGTCATATCGTTCGTATATACGGCGCCCCCCTCTCCCATGGTCATGTGATGAGGCGGGTAGAAACTGGAAGTCCCGATATGACCGAACGTGCCGGTATATTGATACTCGTCGGAAAGTTGATACGTTGAAGCGTCAAACTGTTTGTATCTGCTACCGAGAGCATCGCAGTTGTCTTCGATCAGCCAGAGCTCGTGTCTGTCGCAAAAAGCCTTGACTCCGGACAGATCAAAAGGGTTACCCAAAGTGTGGGCCGCCATAACCGCCCGTGTCCGGGGAGAGAGGGCCGCTTCCAGTTGGCTCTCGTCGATATTATAGGTGGGAAGGGTGACATCGACGAAAACCGGTACCGCGCCGTACTGTACGATGGGAGCGACCGTCGTCGGAAAACCGGCAGCCACGGTGATGACCTCATCACCAGGGAGAATCCGGCGGTCACCCAGTTTAGGTGACGTCAACGCCATGAAGGCGAGGAGATTGGCAGAGGAGCCGGAATTGACCAAAGAGCAGTGCGCCACGCCTAGAAAAGCGGCGAACTCCTCCTCAAACCGTTGAGCGTAGCGTCCGGTGGTCAACCAGAAATCCAGAGAAGAGTCGATAAGATTGGTGATTTCCGCCTCGTCGAAGATCCGGCCGCCGTAGGGTATCCTGTCTCCGGGGACGAAGGCCTTCTTGTCCCGATGCCTGAATTCGTAATACTCCAAGGCCGCCTTGACAACCCGGTCACGCAGTTCCAGATCCCGTTGTGCCTGCTCGCTCACGCTGATGCTCCATAATCATTAATTTGTCGAAGACAGAGCGCCCGCACGTCCTCCCCCCGAAGGTATCCCTTGGTCCACGTGACGATACTCTCCATGGCCCGCGACAACTCCCACCTTGGCGCCCAGCCAAGCTCACTGTGGGCCTTGGAACAGTCAAGTTTCAGGTAATGAGCCTCATGAGGATGGTCGCCATCGTCCGGCGCCCAGGAAGCCCCCTCGCCCCAAAACAAGGTGAGCTGCTCCACAATCCACTGAACCGGGCGGGCGTCTTCATCGGACGGGCCGAAATTCCACCCCGTGGCAAAGGCGGAGCCACCCTCGCAGAGCCGTCGGGCCAGGAGCAGATAACCGGAAAGCGGTTCCAATACATGCTGCCAAGGACGGACGGCGCGGGGGTTCCGGATAAGCACCGGCGCACCGCCTTGTATGGCGCGGATCATGTCGGGAATCAGGCGGTCCGCAGCCCAGTCGCCCCCGCCGATGACATTGCCGGCACGTGCGGTGGCCACGGCGGGATAGTGACGTTGAACGGTGAAAGCGCCGGCGTCCGGTATCGCGAAGTAAGATGAACGATAAGCAGCGGTCACCATCTCGGAGCACCCCTTACTGTTGGAGTAGGGGTCGAAACCACCCAACGGCTCGTTCTCCCGGTACCCCCACACCCACTCCCGGTTTTCGTACACCTTGTCGGTGGTCACGTTCACCACTGCGCGGACTGTCGGGCAACCGCGCACCGCCTCCAAGAGGTTCACCGTTCCCATAACGTTGATGGCGTAGGTATCCACCGGCAGCTTGTATGACTCTCGCACCAGTGGCTGCGCCGCCATATGAAAGACGATCTCGGGAGCAGCGGCCTGCATCTCGCTGCGAAGGCGCTCCAGGTCCCTGACATCCGCGATGACGGAATGCACGAGCTCACCGATCCGGGCAAGTTCGAAGAGACTCGGCGCCGTGGGCGGCTCCAGAGCGTACCCGGTCACTGCCGCACCCAAAGAGTGCAACCAGAGGCAAAGCCACGAACCCTTGAAGCCGGTATGACCGGTCACAAAAACTTTTTTACCCGCGAAGAACTTTTTCATTACCAGACCCCCCATGGTGCACGGCCGCTGTTCCAGAGTTCCTCCAAATGCGTCTTGTCCCTGAGCGTATCCATTGGTTGCCAGAAACCATGATGTTTGAAAGCCATCAACTCGCCGTCACTAGCCAGGGACTCCATCGGTTCCCGTTCGAAAAAAGTAGAATCTCCGGTAATTCGCTGAAAAACGGAAGGCTCCAGAACAAAAAATCCGCCGTTGATCCAGGAGCCGTCTCCTGCGGGTTTTTCCTGGAACGAAACTACACGGTCGCCACTATCAAGATTAAGAGCACCGAATCGACCGGACGGTTGAGTCGAGGTAACCGTAGCCTGCTTTCCGTGACTCCGGTGGTACGAAAGAAGTTTGGAGATGTTAACATCCGCGACCCCGTCGCCATAGGTCAGCATGAAGGTTTCATCACCGATGTGGGGGGCGATCCGTTTTACCCTGCCGCCGGTCATGGTGTCACCACCAGTATCCACAAGAGTGACCCGCCAGGGCTCGGCCGTGTGCTGGTGAATGATACGCTGACTTTCGTGACGAAAATCGAAGGTAACATCGGACTCATGCAAAAAATAGTGGGCAAAGTATTCCTTTATGAAATACCCCCTATATCCCAGACAAATCACGAAGTCATTAAACCCATACGCAGAGTATATTTTCATTATATGCCAGAGAATCGGTCGGCCACCGATTTCGATCATCGGTTTCGGCTTCAGGTGCGACTCTTCGCTGATTCTTGTGCCGAGCCCGCCGGCAAGAATGACTACTTTCATTTTTTCTCCTTAGCCGCGGATTGATCATCGCGCCGGTCAAGTACGACGGTCGCCACTTCTGAGCACTGTTCCGAGATCACGGCTCAGAGGTAACGGCTACAGACCGACTGAACGGTAATAAGATGATGGACCTCACTCCCTGTGTATTCAAAAAGCGGAAGCGGATCAGATATTTCGGTCGAACCACCATAGAGATTCCGTCAAAAAAGGAGCTGCGTGCGGCAATACATCTATTATCGGCAATACACATGGGGTTGAAGGGGTAGGCATAACGGGTCAAGGGAAATGCTTAAATCCGCACATATCCACTTTTCAGCGGATTTTCAGACAGGAGATGACCAGCCCAACGGCAACACCCGTACGACGAGTGATTTCTTCCGGGGAAAAAGAGCCGTAACTCCGATCCCCATCGAAACATAAAGGAACGAGAGGTATGCGAAAAAAATCACGATTATGGATGAACAATACCGCGATTCCATGAGGTACATCAAGAAAAATGTTCTTTCTTTTTGCCGTACCGCTAGGCAACTCTCTCTTTTCCAAGTAACCGACGGTACACCGCCACAAGTTCCCTCCCCCGCCCCTGCCACGAGTACTCACGCTCCGCCTTGATCCGTCCCGCCGCTGCCAGTCGCGCCCGAAGCGGAGGATCTCCCAACAGATGCTCCAACTCGGCGGCAAAGTCGGCGGCATCTCCATGGCGGGCGAAGAGTCCGCAATCACCAAGAATCTCACGGTTGATGGGGTTATCGAAAACCAGGGTAGGGAGCCCACAGGCCAGGTAGTTGAAAAGTTTGCCGTTGGCTTCGGTGAGAGATATTTTGGGAGAAACAGCGACATCGGCAGCCGCCAGATAACCGGCGGCCTCTCCGTATGACACCCGACCGGTCCAGGTTATCCTGTCATCACTCCCCCTTTCCTCGGCCATAAGCCGGTACTTCTCATGGGGAAACCCCATGAGAAGAAAATGGACCGATGTCCCCCGCTCCCGGAGTAGTGCAATCACCTCCAGAAGGAGATCCATCCCCTGATACCGGTTGAAGAGTCCCAAAAAGGCCACCACCGAACGATCAAGGGGAAGGCCCAGCATGCGGCGAGCAGCATCCCGGTCACCAGGTCTGAAATCGTCGCAATTCACTCCGTCCACCAGCGGGGTTACCCGAAGGGAAGGAATCCGCCCGACGTTCACCAACTCCACGGAGGAAGGGGTGGAACTGGTGATGATGCTGTCTGCTCCGCAGTTGATAAACCGCTCCAGCCCTTGAAAAAACCGGCCAAGGAGCGAATCCCGCCGACAGAAGCCATGGTCCACAATCTCGGTGGTGAGGCTCCCCTGACAGTCGAAGAGGAGAGGAATCCGCAGATATTTTTTAAGCAGGAGTCCCAGGAGGGCTCCTTCATGGAGATGAGCGTGGATCAGGTGCGGCCTGAACCTTCGTCCTACGGCCAAAGCCTTGATAAGGAGCAGGATATCCAGGTACGGTTTGTGCCAGGAGGGGCCTGCCTCCAGTTTCCGGTACCAGGGAATGGGCGGAATCCGGTGGGTGGGGATACCCGGCATATCCCTCCCCAGGTGGTAGGTTACGATCTCCACCTGGTGCCCCAGCGCGATGAGCGCCCGAGCCTCCTCATAGATTCGGACATGGCACCCCCGGTCGGCAAAGTACGGCGTCGGCGCCAGCATGAGAATACGCAGCTGTGAGTCACTCAAAGTTCATCCGCTCTCTCACCACATAGATCGGTTTCCCCTGGGCCTCGTAGTAAGTCCGGGCGTTCAATTCGCCAAGAAGGCCAAGAACGATGAACTGCACCCCCATGAAGAGGAGAAAAGCAGTGAGGATGAGAAGCGGGTTGCGGTTCATGTTGACATGGTCGAACCACTTCATGTAGAGCGTCAGAACGCCGCTGACTCCCCCGGCGAGCAGGGTGTAGATTCCCCATCGCCCGAAGAGCTGGATCGGCTTGGTGGAGTACTGGAGAAGAAACATGACGGTCATCAGGTCCAGGACCACCCGAACGGTGCGCGATATGCCGTACTTGCTGCTGCCGAACATCCGGGGGTGATGCCGCACCGGAATCTCGGTGACCTTGGCCCCGACTTGCGATGCCAGGGCAGGAACAAAGCGGTGCATCTCCCCGTAAAGATTGATCCCGTCCAGCACCTCCCGACGGTACGCCTTGAGAGTACAACCATAGTCATGGAGATGGACGCCGGTCATCCGGGAGATGATTCCGTTGGCGATGATTGAGGGGAGTTTCCGGTTGATAAAGGTGTCCTGTCGATCCTTGCGCCAACCCGATACCACGTCATAACCTTCATGAATCTTGGACAAAAGGGCCGGGATGTCCAGCGGGTCATTTTGCAGATCGCCATCCATGGGAATCACCACGTCCCCCGTTGCCGCGTCGAACCCGGCGGCCATGGCGGCAGTCTGGCCGAAATTTCGACGGAAGCGGATCACCTTCACCCGTTGGTCTCGAGCCGCAATATCCCGCAGAATCTGACCTGAGCCATCCCCAGAGCCATCGTCCACCAGTATCAGCTCCCAGGCGAACGAATGTGCCGTCAAGGCGGAGCTCACCCGATCGTAAAGGTTGGGAATATTCTCTACCTCGTTATAGAGTGGTACGACAATGCTGACATCCACAAAAGATTCCTCGAAATACCGGGACCGGGAAGGTGAAACCGGTGTTGATTGGTGCGACAGACGCTATACCGGTTGTTCGCCGAAGCATTTTACCCGGCGGATCGTAACCTCACATCGCCCACCGTTGCTACTACGAAACGGATAAAGAAGAAAACCCCGAATAACCCCGGCACCGAAGGCGCAGTGAAAAAGGCAGAAGAGTATCGGAAGAAGCATGGCCGGCAGATAGCGCCGGTTTCGGACTCCCTCCCGGAGCGAAAAAAGGAGCGCCAGGGCAAGATACAGGAGCAAAGGGATCAGCATGATGGGACTGTACCTAAAGGGGAGCGCCAGAAGGTAAAGGACAAAAAGAGGCGGGACAAAGGCGATATACTTGATCTTACCGCCGATGATCGTCTGTTCCGCCCTCCCCCGGCCGTAACCGTGCAGTTGACGAACAAAGGCCCGGACACTGCTTCTCTGGCTTCTTGTCACCGCCAGTTCAGGATCGTGAATCAGCACTCTCCCGGAGGCCGCGATCCGGTCCATCAGCTCGTTCTCCTCATTGGGATAGAGCCGTTCATCAAAGCCGCCGAACTCCAGAAACAGCTCCCGCCGAAAGCCGAGGTTGCAGAGAATAAGTTCATGTTCACCGGTGGCTCGAACCGTTCCATGACAACGGTACCGGTTTCTGACCCCTCCACCACCAAAACGGGACACGAGGACCATGCCAAAAGCATGCTGGAGGAACGTATCCGTATCCGGAGTGAGTGAAGGACCACCAACCACGGCAACGGCAGGATCTTCGTAGCGGAGTGCGGCACGCCTGAGAAAAAAAGGTTGTACCAGGGAGTCGTCATCCAGAAAGTAGAGAACATCTCCCGACGCCTGGGCCGCAGCCCGGTTCCGCTGGCGGCTGGGATTGCCCCCCTCGGCTATCAGGAGTTCCCATGAGTCGAGGGGATAGTCGATCTCCCTCAGCATCTGCAGGGCCTTGACATCCCCCCCGGGCTTTACCGGGATAATAACGGAAAAACGGATCATGACCTGGCACGAAAAAAAAGCCGGGGGTCCCGGCTTTTTTCTACTGTTCATTCAAACATGGCAGAAGCAGCACATCGTGGTTGGCTACCTGGAGCCGCCATAACTGTGAAGCCCCGAGAGGAACAGGTTTACCCCCAGATAGCAGAAGATCGTGGCGGCGAAACCGATGATGGAGAGCCATGCCGCGCGCTTCCCCACCCAGCCGCGGGTGATCCGTGCATGAAGGAACGCCGCGTAGACGAACCAGACAATGAGAGACCAGGTCTCTTTGGGATCCCAGCTCCAGTAAGTACCCCAGGCATAGTTGGCCCAGGCGGCGCCGGTGATAATCCCCAGGGTCAGTAATGGAAAGCCGATCATGATCGCCCGGTAGTTCATATCGTCCAGTATCCTGGCCGACGGGAAGGAAGAGATGATACTACCCGCCGCCGAATTGCTGTCCGAGCTTTCCGCTTTGATCTTGAGCAGATACATGATGGAAATTCCGCAGGCAACGGCAAAGCAGGCATAACCGAGGAAGCAGGTGATGACATGATACAGGAGCCAGTTGCTTTGCAGTGCAGGAACCAACGGTTCGATGTTGCTTTCCAGGCTGAGTTGAGCCCACGCCATCCCCAGAAGGGCAAAGGGGATAACGAAGGCCCCTATGATTCTGTATTTATATTTCATATCCAGAATGCCGAAGATCAGGATGATGGTCCAGGAAAAGAAGACCACCGATTCGTACAGGTTGGAGAGGGGCGCGTGGCCGTGCCCCTGGACATAGGACTCATTCCAGCGGAGACCGATGGCGACCGTCTGAGCGATAAAGCCCACATATGCGACGAGGCTCCCCCCCAAGCCCACTATCTTGCTTTTGCTGGCCAGAAAGGCAAAGAAGAGTAGCATGGAGATCAGGTAGGCAAAGGTGGTGACATTGAACATCAACGAACTCGTCATGAATATACTCCTTCAAATAAATAGTACAGTCGGGGGGAGCAGCGACACTACGGGGTTACAGGTTCTCAGCCTTTTTCAATTTTTCGGACAATGCATCAAAGAGTATCCCGAACCCGGCAGGATTCTTGCTGGCTGACCCTCCCAGAACAACGCGGGCGCCGGTGATCCGGATCCAGATCCTTTTGTGGGACATGAAAAAGGCGATACAGATCCCGATCACCATCAGAGCACAACCGAGCCAGACAACCCCGACTCCCGGGTCTTTGGCGACCTGTAACCCGGTGAAGAATTTTGCGTCACTGGCGTCGAAGGTAAAGATAACGGCGCCTCCCCGTTGCTCATCAAAATTCGGGAAGTCCTTGAAGACGACGAAGAGCTGAGGCGCCTTCCCCGGGGGGGTATATTCCACACGGGCGGCAGGACCGGAGAAACCGGGCATCATCGGGCCGACTTCCTGAGTGGATTCCACCACCTGAACCTTGGATCCATCGGCCAGCGTGGCGCTCTCTCCCTGACGGAGGGTCATGGGGGTAGCAAACGCACCGTTTCGGGCCTTGGCCGTCAGGTGAATAGTCGCATCACCCGAAGGGCCATAACTCGACTGATAAAAGGTTATCCCTTTATAGGTAAGAGGGTCGTTGACGATGGTAGGGCGTTGTTTGATGACTTCCTGGCCGTTATCCACCACCGTGAGGAGACTCCTGAACTCCTTGGGAGCGCCGGTATCGTACAGGGTGACGGTGAACTTGTCGCAACGGAGCTTAAATCCCAAGGGGATGACCTTGTCGTTTCGGGTGGAAACCCTGTCGATATCTCCTCCCTCGGGAATATTGACATACGCCTTGTAGCCGAAGAGCGACCCCATAATGGCGCCGATGAAGACCACGATGATACTCAGATGAACGACATAGACCCCAAGACGACTGTAGGGACTCTTCTGGACAAAAAGATGAATCTCGCCATCACGCTCGGTCACCGTCGGGTCACCGAAGTTAGCCTTGAGAAACGCGGTCATCCGCTCCTTAAGCTGCTGGGGAGAACTCCCCTTGGCGGTAAAAACGTAGAGGTTGGTGAGAGACTTCTCCAGTCCATTATCAAGGATCGGCGTTGGTGTCGACGCCAGTTTCCAGACACGAGGCAGACGCTTGATGGAGCAGGCGGTAAGGTTAACGGTGAACAGATAGAGAATGGTGATGAACCACCAGGAATGGTACATATCGAACAGATCAAGGGCGCTGAACAGCTTTATGACACCTGCACTATACTCCCTCTGGAGTTCGTCGGCCGTCCCCCCCTGCTTGATGATCGTGCCGAAGATGGAGGTAACGGCAAGAGTGATGATAAGTGAGATGGCGAGTTTCAGGGAGCAAAAGAAATCCCACAGGGACTGAAGAAAACCATTATTCTTGGTAGACAAAAACGTTCTCCTCTGCATGAAATGAGGGAACTGAGCGGTGCATTGCTCACCCCGAAACAGTATTTATACAGGAAAGTGCAGGAAAATAAAAAATAATTCTTGCTAATTCGGGCACAAAAAAAAGAGAAGAGATAACAACAAGGTGTTATCCCTTCTCCTGAGTTAAACTCCTGTGATCAGCCGAACCTACTTCTTGTGACAGAATCCGCACTTTGCCGTATCGGGATTCTTCTTGGTATGGCACTCTTTGCAGAGCGCATGGGCCTTGTCTTTACCAAAACCTTCAATCTTGCCCGGTTTGTCGCCATGGCACTCTTTGCAGGCAATACCGATATCCTTCTGGTGTTTCTGATGGGGAAAAGTCACATTGCCGTTCTTAGCGGTAAGGGTAATTGTTTCCGGACCAGCGGCCATGGCCGTTACTGAACCGACGAAGGTGAGTGCTGCGATAAGAGCGATGATCTTTTTCATGGTGACTCCTCTAGTTGTTTTATTGTTGGACAAAAGGTGCAGAATATTAATACAACGCGCGTTCATATGTCAATAAAAAACGAATAGTTTCAGAATATAGACGCCATTACGGCTATGACAACCGGTTGATTGCCGCATCCTTCTCCTCCACCTCTTCCGCCATTTTTCTCCGGTAGTCACGGAGTTTTTCGGCTAGGTCAGGCTCTCCAAGAGCAAAAATTGCTACGGCATGAAGAGCGGCGTTCTTGGCGCCAGCCTTACCGATGGCCATGGTCGCGACAGGTATCCCCCCCGGCATCTGCACCATGGCGTAGAGAGCATCCACCCCGTTCAGAGCGCCGCCACCGATGGGTACGCCGATGACCGGTAAAATAGTTTCGGCCGCGATAACCCCTGCCAGATGGGCAGCCATGCCGGCGCCGGCAATAATGATTCTGATACCGCGATCCGCCGCCTCGGAAGCCAGGGCCGCTGTTTTTTTAGGCGCCCTGTGGGCCGAAGAGATCCGTATCTCGAAGGGGATACCGAACTCGGAGAGAATGTGTGCAGCCTCGTTCATGACGGGAAGATCGGAATCGCTCCCCATGACGATAAGAACCAGAGGTATCATACTAACTCCCTAGGAGACGCTGTGTGAACAATACGAATGTGTGGCAAGGTTAGACACCTTGCCCGTCAAAGTTACCATTCACCGATTCAAAGCCTTGCTTCCTATGTCCTTGCGAAACTGGACTCCATTCCAGGATAGTGTATCCACCCCCTTGTAGGCAAGGTCGATGGCGTCCTTCACCGTCACACCCCGGGCGGTAACCCCCAGAACTCGACCGCCGCTGGTGACACAGTCGTTCCCCTTCAGGGAAGTACCGGCGTGAAAGATAACAAGGTTGTCTATCTGAGTTGCATCGGCAAGGCCGGCTATGACATCCCCTTTGATCACATCTCCGGGATACCCTGCGGCTGCCATGACTACGCAGACCGAAGCGTCATCGTACCACTGAAGTTCAATGCCACTGATATCCCCCCGAGCCACGGCAATGAGAACCGGAACGATATCGGACTTTAACCGCATCAGAAGAGGCTGACACTCGGGATCGCCAAAACGGGCGTTGAACTCCAGAGTCTTTACCTCCTCTCCGTTTATCATGAGACCGGCATAAAGCACACCTTTATAGGTTCGCCCCTCAGCCGCCATGCCGTCAACCGTCCGGCGCATGACCTCTTTCATAGCTTTTTCATGAATAAGCGGCGTCACCACGGGAGCGGGAGAATAGGCCCCCATGCCGCCGGTGTTGGGCCCCTGGTCACCGTCGTAGATCGGCTTGTGATCCTGAGCGGTGGCCAGGGGGATGATGTTGGTGCCGTCGGTGAATGCAAGAAACGACGCTTCTTCTCCTACCAGAAACTCCTCAATAACGACCCGGGCCCCAGCCGCGCCGAACGCATTTCCGGAAAGCATATCAGTCACGGCAGTCACTGCTTCATCACGACTCTGGGCAATGATAACCCCTTTCCCTGCCGCAAGACCATCAGCCTTGATAACGACGGGAATCCCTAGCTGATCGATGAAAGAAACGGCAGGCGCCACCTGGGTGAAGACTTCATAGGCAGCCGTGGGCACGCCATATTTTTTCATGAGGTCTTTGGAGAACGCCTTGCTCCCCTCAATGATGGCAGCATTTTTGCTGGCGCCAAAGACCATCAACCCTTGTTCCTGAAACAGATCCGTCAATCCGAGAGAAAGCGGCAATTCCGGTCCCACAACAGTCAGATCAATCCCCTCACGAATGGCAAAGTCAAGCAGACCGTCAAGATCATCCACCGCCAAGGGAATGTTCTCCGCCAAAGACGCCGTCCCGGGATTACCCGGTGCGCAGAAGAGACGGGTCACCAGCGATGACTGGGCGATCTTCCAGACCAGAGCATGTTCCCGCCCACCGGAACCGATTACAAGAATTTTCATATACGCACCTCTTTAGTGTCGGAAATGCCTCATCCCGGTAAAGACCATGGCCATTCCGTGCTCGTCCGCAGCAGCAATGACCTCGGCATCACGCATACTCCCACCCGGCTGGATGACAGCCGAGATTCCCACGGCAGCGGCATTGTCTATGCCGTCGCGGAAAGGGAAGAATGCGTCGGAAGCCATGACCGCTCCCGTCACGTCGAGTCCTGCCTGCTCCGCTTTTATGGCGGCGATGCGTGCGGAGTTGACTCTGCTCATCTGTCCGGCGCCAACACCGATAGTCATACCGTCCCTGCCATAGACGATGGCATTTGACTTGACAAACTTGGCAACACGCCAGGTGAAGAGAAGATCGATCATCTCCTGCTCTGTGGGCTGACGCTTTGTCACCACCTTCAGGTCGGCGTGTAGATCCAGGTCAGCCCCCTGAACAAGCAAACCGCCATTAACCCGTTTGAAATCCAACCGACTCCTGGACTGTGCCGGCCAGACGCCGCACTCCAGGAGACGAACGTTTTTCTTGGTGGCGACGATCTCGCTGGCAGCAGCCGAGACGCTGGGAGCAATAATGACCTCAACGAACTGCCGGTCGCAAATGGCCTTGGCCGTCTCTGAGTCAAGTTCTCCATTAAAAGCGATGATTCCGCCGAAGGCAGATTCAGGGTCGGTACGGTGAGCACGATCATAGGCATCCAGAAGGTTCGAACCAATGGCCACACCGCAGGGATTTGCATGCTTGACGATGACACAGGCTGGCCCCTCAGAGAACTGCTTGATGCACTCCAGAGCTGCATCGGTGTCACCGATATTATTATAGGAAAGCTCCTTACCCTGAATCTGGCGGGCGGTCGCAATGGATGCTTCCTGCACTTCCTTCTCAACGTAAAAAGCGGCACTCTGGTGTGGATTTTCACCGTAACGCATCCCCTGGGCTTTCTTGTACTGAAAGGTCAGCGTAGAGGGGAACTGGGCATCCTCTTCAGACAACTTACGGCCCAACCAATTGGAAATGGCGCCATCGTAGGCTGCGGTATGCTGATAAACCTTCACCGCCAAACGGAAATTGGTCGCTTTCCCCACGGCGCCGGCAGACCCCCTCATTTCGTCCAGAACGATACGATAATCAACAGGGTCGGTAATGACCGTGACGTCGGCATTATTCTTGGCCGCCGAACGGAGCATCGTAGGCCCCCCGATATCGATATTCTCGATTGCGTCCTCCAGGGTGCAGTCGGACTTGGCAACCGTCGCCTCAAAGGGGTAGAGGTTCACTACTACCATATCGATGTTCTCTATCCCGTTTGCCTTCATGGTCGCCACATGATCAGGATTGGAACGCATCCCGAGAATACCGCCGTGTACCTTTGGGTGAAGCGTCTTGACCCGGCCATCCAACATCTCGGGGAAACCCGTAAACTCCGAGACATCCTTAACGGGAACTCCAGCGTCACGGAATAACTTGGCTGTTCCGCCGGTGGAGAGGATCTCGACACCGAAGGTTACGAGCTCTTTGGCTAAATCAAGGATACCTGTCTTGTCTGAGACGCTGATGAGGGCGCGGGTTATCTGGGCCATTGACTGACTCCTTAAGGGGTTGTGATAATGTGAATAAAAGCATTGACGTAATGGTTACGCGGAAAAGAAATGATTGATACCATTTTTTCGATGGGAATTCCAGCAGTTTTGACGACGAAACCAAACAATGCAGGATATAGAACATCATGCCGGTTTTGTAGGGGCGAACGGCGTTCGCCCGGAGCAATCGCCTGCGTTTGGAGGAGCGCATATCACGTCAGGGGTGTGTAGGGGTTATCAGGTGCGGGCGTATGCAAAGGCGGGCGTATGCCATACGCCCCTACGATAATCCATTGCGCGGTAACGCAAAAACGCCCCACCTCTTGCGAGATGGGGCGTTCGTGGTAAAAATCCGGCGGCGACCTACTCTCCCACACAGCTGCCCGTGCAGTACCATCGGCCCTGAGAGGCTTAACTTCCGTGTTCGGG
>CAIUUR010000229.1 GCA_903902345.1 uncultured Geobacteraceae bacterium
CCGCACCGGCAATGGCCAGAGCCAGCCATCGGGCCAGAACCGGCCGACCGTTCAGCGCCAGCAGGGGAAGCCCCCCCAGGAGCGGGAGGAAGATAAGGAGTGTCAGCACCACGCCAGCCACCCCACAATTACCGCCGCGCCACCGGCAAAGCTGAGGAGATAGGCCGAGATCCGGCCCGTGGTCCAACTCCCGAGACGTTCCCCACCCTTCAGGGCAAGAACAGCCATGCCGTCCAGAGTGGCGTCAATCCCTCCCTTCTCCACTCTGACCCAGAGGAGCCGGGCCAGCACTCCGTAGGGGCGGACGGCGATGACTCCATACAGATCATCCAGGTACCAGCCATGGAGAAAAAAACGGGTCAGGGGTGATGGTCTCTCCCCCTGGGCGATGCGGAGTTCTCTCCGCGCCCCGCCGTACCGAAGGTGGGCCACCGCCAGCCCGACCAGGGATACGGCTCCGGCCACACCCATGAGGAGGAGCTCCTCGGTTCCGGAATCTCCTGCGGGAGGGGGAGAAAGAGGAGCGAGGAACTGCGTCAGGATTCCGTTCCCCATGAACGAGGGGAGGTTGATGATCTCGCCAAAGAGCGCCAGCAACGCCAGGGGAACGAGAGGGAGGAGCATGGTTCCGGGAAGCGTCTCCATCTGCCGCTCCTCCCCTCCCAGAAGGAGGTAGACCATGCGAAAGGTGTAGAGGGAGGTCAGGAAGGCAGTGATGAGAGCGAGAGCGTAGAGAAGATACCCCGTGGGAGTTCCCCGGCGAAAGAGCTCCAGAAGAATGGCATCCTTGCTGAAGAAACCGCCGGAGAGCGGCAGGGCGGCCAGGGAAGCGGCCCCGGCCAGGAAACTCCAGAGGAGGAGCGGATTCCCCTTGCGGAGACCACCCAGGCGAAAGAGATCCTGCTGGTGATGGCAGGCGGTGATGATGCAACCGGCCCCCAGGAAGAGGAGCGCCTTGAAGAAGGCATGGACCACCAGGTGGTAGGTGGCGGCGGTGATCCCCCCTCCCCCCACGGCCAGCATCAGGTATCCCATCTGGCTCATGGTGGAGTAGGCCAGGAGCCGTTTCAGGTCCCGTTGGGCAAGAGCACAGGTGGCGGCGTAGAAGGCAGTGATCCCTCCGGTGCAGGCCACGGCAAGATGCAGCAGCGGGGAAGCTCCCACCAGCGGCATCATCCGCATCATGAGATAGACCCCGGCGGTGACCATGGTGGCGGCGTGGATGAGGGCGGAAACCGGAGTCGGGCCGGCCATGGCATCGGGGAGCCAGACCGCCAGCGGGAGTTGGGCCGACTTCCCACTGGCCCCCGCCAGGAGCAGGAGCCCGATCCCGGTCAGCACCCCCACCGGAAGGAGGAACCCCATGGTGTTGATCTCGGTGATGGAGAGTGTACCGAATAGCTGGAAAATCCAGACCATGGCGATCCCCAGAAAGGTATCCCCCACCCGGGTAACGATGAACGCCTTCCGCCCGGCGTCGACGTTACTACCCTTCCGGTACCAAAAGCCGATGAGGGCATAGGAGCAGAAACCGACCCCCTCCCACCCCAGATAAAGGAGCGGCAGGTTCTCCGCCAGGATCAGGGTCAGCATGGCAAAGACGAAGAGATTCAACAGGGCGAAGTAACGGCCATAGTCGGGATCATCCTTCATATACCCCACGGAGTGGAGGTGAATGAGTCCGCAAACGGCGGTGATCATGGTAGTCAGAACCAGTGACAGGGGATCCAGATAGAAGGTAATGGGCGCTTTGAAATCGAAGGCAGTTATCCAGGGGAGTAATTCCAGCGTCACCGGATGCCGGTAGGAACGAAGCAGGGAGAGGGCGGAGAGAAAGGAGCCGCCGATGACGCCGCAGGCCAGCAGCTCCACGCACCGACGCGGGAGTTTTCGCCCCAGGATGGCGTTAACCACCCCGCCGCAAAGGGGGAGAAGGAGCATGAGGGAAAGACAGAGTTTCATGGTTACCTGTGACAGGGGAGCCGCAGCACCTTACGTGCCGAAACTATTTTCCCGCATTATGAACAAAAACTGCGAACATATCAAGGTTCCTCCGGTGGAAACCGGTCGGTCATCTTCTTTCATAGGCAAACGCCTGACCGGAACATGAAATCAAGCCCCAACAGTTGGAAAACCAGTCTATCTCCAGATCCTGGCAGACAGCGTTAACAACGGCATCGGCATCCACCCCTGCGGCAGCGTCCTTGAGTCCCTTCATCGCCTCAATTTCAGAATCAACCCTTTTTTCGTAAACGCTTTTTTGGCACCCGTCCCCCCTCACCACCCCGATGACCTTGCCCGGCCTGGGGGATGTCCCGAAGAGCACAACCATGGCTGTCGCCTTTTCCACCTGCAGATCCGTCAGGCGCTTGCTCCCGGGTAGTGATCCGCACGAGGTTATCAGCACCGCGCAGGCGACAACGGCTCCTATCTCCCTCATCGTGATGAGCATATCCACTCCGTTATCGTTGCCGGTGGCAATGGTCTCGCCGTAATAATCAGTTCGGCGAAGGTGATGTAGGTAACGCGAGAAGGTCGCCAAGCGGTACGATCGTAAAACCTTGAGCCCTGATCCCCTGTATCATCTTTTGGCCGTCCATGGTGTTTCATGGAAAAGTATGATATCGCCATTGGTGACATTTGACACGACCCGCTGGACGAGCTTGTCACCCGCAAGATGATTCCAGTCCAGCGAATCGAGGCTCCAGAGTATTCCGGTAAGATTGTTCGCACGCAGGGCGTCTTTCAGATCGACGGTGATGTTGCCGTAGGGAGGTCTGAAATACTCCGGTTTGATTCCCAACGTGGCGAAGGCGGTTCGCGCCCGGGATACCTGGGCAAAAGAGCTCTCCCTATCCAGGGAGAGGAAATTGCTATGAAGGTATCCGTGCAGTTCCGTCCCGAAGAGGGCGTCCCGATACGGTGAGAAATTTTCCAGGGTGACGTTAGCGGCAACCAGGAAAAATGTCGCCGGAGTGTCCAGCCTTTTCAGGGTCGAAAGAATCTTGTCGCTGCTTTTTGACGGTCCGTCATCAAAGGTGATCGTCACGACCTTTTTATCGGTGATAACGCTGAAAACGAAAGCGTCCTTGAGTCCACTACCCAGCCGGCTCAGGTCGGTGCGGTACTGCTCGTAGAGCAGAAACCTCCCCGTCCTCCGGTCACCCCCGGCACAACCGCCAAGGAGAAGAATCATCATGAGTGTACCGATCAGAACTGCCGCCCGCTTTTTGTTCATCCAGGTCTCTCCCTCCAGGTGGGTACAGCACTCTACGAGATGTAACGTTACGACTCTACAGCGGATGGAAACAGTATCCGGTAAAATGGCCGACAAAAAGACAACGGCGTGGTGAAGGAAACGACAGAGGAGATCAAAGAATCAGAGGAGGAAGAAACCTGCTGCCTACATTCTAGTCAATCTGCTATCAGCACCCGCTATTTAACCACTTAATGATCTTTTCCATAAGTTATCAACAGAGTTATCAACAGAAGCGGTGCACAGCCGTCACCGGCAGGGAGACTTCAACGAAAAAAATAATAATATCATGAACTTGAATAATCATACTTTTCTCCCAGCATGTGGACAACTTCCCGAAAGCAGTAAGTTGCATAACGGTCAATCCGCAAGCAGGACCCCGTAACGCTCCGCCAGAATACTCCTGACCCGCGTCATGAATACTGCTCCCGGATCTATCTTGTCGGTGAAACGATAGGCAGGGTCATCCTCCCGGTATAGCTTGTAGTGGGGACGCCAGGAATCACGATACTCATGGTGCC
>CAIUUR010000230.1 GCA_903902345.1 uncultured Geobacteraceae bacterium
CAACTCTGCACTACGTACATGAAGCACCATGTCAGCCCATCCCTGGCAAACCGCCACCGCGAGTTGCACCGCCAATCCTATTACCTGGGAGCGGTATCAACCATCAACAGCCGATTGCGTGCACAGAAGGTACAGACGCCCATTACCACCGGAGCGCTGGTCCTGGTAAAGGAGGGATTGATCCGACAAGCCATGAACGAAATCGGCGAATTGAGAACGATGAAGAGTCGCAGGAGCTACATCAACGGAGACGCCTATACCAAGGGTCAGATTGACGGGAAGTGTGTCGGAATCCACCACGGAATCGGCGCCGGAGAAAAACCGGTGAAGAGCATCGGGCACGAGTGACCCTTCTGCCTGGATTTACGGTGATGAAGGCAAAAAGGACGGAACCGTGATTTCTCCTTAGCCCTGAGTCGGGAACCAGCGCCGCTGGAACCAGAAGGCCACATGGACCAGCCCGATCATCACCGGCACCTCCACCAGCGGGCCGATGACGGCAGCGAATGCGGCCCCGGAATTGAGCCCGAAGACCGCTACGGCCACGGCGATGGCCAGTTCAAAGTTATTGCTGGCGGCAGTGAACGCCAGGGTGGTGGTTTTTCCGTAGTCCGCCCCCATTTTTTTACCCATCCAGAACGAGACCAGGAACATGACGATGAAGTAGATCCCCAGTGGTATGGCGATGCGTACCACATCCAGCGGCAGTTGCACAATCAGGTTCCCCTTCAGGCTGAACATGACGACGATGGTGAAGAGGAGGGCGATCAAGGTGAGAGGGCTTATTTTGGGCACCAACTCCCGATGATACCGCTCCTTCCCCATGACCTTGACCCCAATGAGGCGCGTCAACGCACCGGCGATGCACGGAATCCCCAAATAGATGAAAACGCTCTGAGCGATCTGACTCATGCTGATAGCCACGGCCATCCCTTTGAGCCCGACCAGCGGCGGCAACACGGTTATGAAGAACCAGGCGTAGACGCTGTAGAGTAGGACCTGAAAGATGCTGTTGAAGGCCACCAGCCCGGCGGCGTATTCGGTGTTTCCCTTGGCCAACTCGTTCCAGACGATCACCATGGCGATGCAGCGGGCCAGCCCGATCATAATTAACCCCACCAGATACTCCGGTTTGTCCGGTAGCAACAACGCCGCCAGCACAAACATCAGCACCGGACCGATAATCCAGTTCTGTACCAGAGAAATGACGAGGATTTTCTTGTTTTGGAACACCTCGGGCATATCCTCGTACCGGACCTTGGCAAAGGGGGGGTACATCATCAGGATCAGACCGACAGCGATGGGGATGTTGGTGGTTCCCACCTGAAAGCGGTTAATGAACTGCTCCACGCCGGGAACGGTACAGCCGGCCCCGACCCCCAGGATCATGGCGGTAAAGATCCAGAGGGTGAGGTAGCGGTCGAGAAAGGAAAGCTTTCGGGAGAGATGTTCGCTCATGGCTGGGCTCCTGTCAGAAAGTCCGTAAGCTTGTGCCGAATCTCATCCCGTACACGTCGGAATTCCGGCAAAACCTCTTCCGGGGTTCCCGGCAAGCGCGACGGATCGTCGAAACCGATGTGGACCCGCTGCACCCCGCCAAAGAAGAGGGGGCACTGCTCGTTGGCAGAACCACAGAGAGTGATGACGTAGTCAAACGCCTCTTCTGTAAACTCATGTAGCGTTTTGGATCGATGGCCGGAGATATCGATGCCCAGTTCCAGCAGAACCCGGCTAGCCAGAGGATTAACCCGAGTCGCCTCGGTGCCGGCGGAAAACGCCTGGAATCGATCACCCAGATAGAAATTGACTAACCCTTCAGCCATTTGTGACCTGCACGAATTGTGCGTACAGAGAAACAGCACTTTTTTTATCACAGACAAAACTCCTTTGGCTTATCCGCATAAACGAATATAAGGCGTAAAAAAAATCAGGAACACATTCTCTCTGCGGCACAACCGATCAATCGTGTTCGGTCTCCGCCTGCAACCGCGACATCCGGCAGGTGTGTTCCGAGCAGTTGAGCAATTTCCTGCTGAAAAGCACTCCCTGCCGCGGTAACTTTATAATGAACCCAAAGCCCCGAGCGCCGGTCATCGACCCACCCACTATTGCGCAAGTAGGCCATGTGCCGGGAAGTAGTCGACTGAGAAAGTTGCAAGGCTGTCATGATGTCGCAGACACAAAGTTCACCCTCGCTCAACAATAGCCCCAGGATACGTAGACGGGTCTCATCAGCTAACGCTTTGAACATACGGGCAGTCTGTTTCATGGAGACAATATAACTGCATACACAGATATAGTCAAGAAAAAACCCCTGCGTCCCTTGAACCCGGCTTTCGTCAGATAGCGGTAGATGCCATAACCACATGGACAAAATATGGCTCTTCTTCAACAACTATGCTTTTGAATCTATTCTGGAAAAGGTGTCCTTTTCTTCGGTAACGACGGTTATAACTAACGGCATGTCCCGTCATAACCCTCTGCATTATAGG
>CAIUUR010000231.1 GCA_903902345.1 uncultured Geobacteraceae bacterium
CCCGGGAAGGCGGAGGACCTGCTCCCGGTATCCACCTTCCGCCCCCGGTGGGATGATAAAGTCATCGGCAATGAGGTAATCCACGAACTCCGTACCCATGGTTCCCGGATACCCCAGATAGTTCACCTGAATGGGGGCAGGGCGAAAGGCCAGGATGGCGCTACGGGAGTGGGCGGTATAGCCGGTGAGGTCCACCAGAATATCCACCCGGTGGTTGCGAATGGTTTGAGCCGCCTCTTCGTGGGGGAGATGGTGGATGTCAACGAAGGAGTCCACCGCGTGCTCCAGCCGTTTCCGCAGGGGACTCCCGTCGTCGGGAGCATAGGAATAGGCGGTGATGGTGAACCGGCGACGGTCGTGACGTTCCAGGACCTCCACGAACTGACGGGCCACCACATGGTCGTAGAAGTCCGCGGAAAGATAGCCGACATGGATGACCCCGTGGGGATCGGCCAGGTGGCGGGGGGACTCCGGTGCGGGTTGAAGGGGGACGGGAGCCATGAGGGATGCTCCCCAGGTGGTGGCGCATTTCTTCTGTTCCTCCGGAGACGTCCCCGGGAGGGAGCTGAAGGCAAAGGGAGAGATCCGGTTCTCGGATGAGCTCCCCCCCCCCCGTACGGCATCCCGGAGAATCCGGATATGGTTTTCCAGCCCCTCTTCCCATTGACAGGTGTGGAGGAGTTGGTACACCAGGTTGCAACGGGCGGAGGGGTAGGCCGGATTCAGCTGTACCGCCTGACGGTAGTGGCGAAGGGCATCATCACGACGCCCCAGAGCCTCGTAGGAACTCCCCAGGTTGTTGTGCACTTCCGCCCGCTTCGGCTCCAGTGCCAACGAACGTTGAAACGCCGTCACCGCCTCTTCTGTTCTTCCCTGAGCGGTGAGGACAATCCCCAGATTGTTATGGGCCTCGGGGTAGTCGGGGGTCAGCTCCAACGCCTTCAGTTGGGCCGCCTCGGCTTCTTTAAGGAGACCTTGCATCTGGAAGATGTTTCCCAGATTGCTGTAAGTTCGCGCATGGTCAGGTCTGAGGAACAGGGCATGGCGTAGCGTCCGCTCTGCCTCCTCCAGCCGTCCGAGATTTTTCAGCGCCGCCCCCAGATTGTTGTACGCCTCAACGAAATCCTGCTTGTAGGATATGGCCTGCCGGTACTCCATGACCGCTTCGGCCAGGCGCCCAAGCTCATGATACAGTAGCCCCCGGTTGCTGTGCGCCTCGGCATAACCGGGCTTCAGGGAAAGGGCCAGGGCGTAGGCCCTTTCCGCCGCGGCGGTACAGCCGACCCCCTGGAGCCGTGCCGCCATATCGTTATAGCTTTCCGCCAGGTCGGGGCGGCATTCCTTCGCCCGGTTGAATGCATCCCGCGCACCATCCCGTTCTCCCAGGGAGGCCAGCGCCGCTCCCCGATGGGCATGGGCGTCGGCGTACTCCGGTTTCAGACGGAGGGCTTGATCGCACTCCGCCACAGCCTCTGCGGGGCGCTGGAGGATGAAGAGCACTCCCCCCAGATTGTTCCGGATCTCGGCGGAGTCCGGATTGAGGGCCAGGGCCCGGCGGAATGCCGTTTCCGCATCGTCGCACCGGTCGCGGTCCTTGAGGAGAGTTCCCAGGTTGTTGTATGCCTCGGCGTAATCGTCCTGAAGCTGCAGGGCTCGGCGATATGCACTCTCGGCATCGTCCAGCATCCCCCTGTCATGGAGGAGCGTCCCCAGGTTATTGTGCAGTTCGGCGGAATCCGGCATCAGTTTCATCGCCTGGCGGTATGCTTCCTCGGCCTGGGGGAGCTCTCCGCTCTGTTGACGTACCATGGCGAGGCTGTTCCAGGCTGCGGCGTAATCCGGTTTGAGGGTAGTTGCCCGGAGGTAGTTGTCGGCGGCCTCTACCCGGCGACCCAGCATCCGGTAAGCTTCACCCAGATTGTAGGCCGCCAGGGGGCTTCTGCCGTTAATCTTCACGGCTCTCCCGATGAGTGTCACGGCACGTTCCGGTTCTCCCGATTGGCAGGCCAGGACGCCGGAAAGGTGCAGGGCGTCAAAATGATTCGGCTCTGCAGCAAGAATCTGTTCGTACAGCTTCAGGGCCTCTGCGTAGTGACCGGCCTGGTGATGGCTTACTGCTTGTTGGATGAGATGGTTCGATTTTCCGGGAGAAGAAGCCATGTCGTGGGATCCCTGCTCTTAGAGGAGCGCTACCAGGTGGCTGATCCTGGCATAGATGTCGTGGGTGGTGGCGGCAATGGCGTGCAGGTCGGTTGCCGCGATGTTTTCTTTCAGGATAGTCATGAAATCGACCAGCGGCGACAAGTCGGGGTTCGTTACCGCCAGGCATCGTATGTCGGATTCCAGACCGGCCTCTTCCTCCCCCAGGGCGCTTATTCTGCTCAGGGGAAGGGGGGTCAGCTTCGCTGCCGTCATGATTTCCTGCGTCACCCGGCGCCCTTCCGTCGTCAACCGGAGGAGTTCAGGGAAGAGCGGTTCCGGTGCGTCGCCGTGACTGAATCTTGAACCTTGAACCTTGAACTCCGAACCTCGAACCTCAAACCTTGAACCTTGAACCTTGAACCCTGAACCGAGCACTTTTTTCCAGAGCCGGGCATATCGCCGGGTCAGTTTCTCCCCATCGTGGTTGCCATGGCAAAGCGGTTGCCACTGCAGGTACCCGTCCGGGGCGAAGTCGCTGCGGTACAGCCCGATTCCGTACCCGTCACCCTCCGGGAGGGGAGTCCCCAGCAGGAGCCGGCAGGCGTTGTAGACCGACTCCACGGTGATGCTATCCCGGCAGACGGGGTTGCCGCAGGGTAGATCATAGCGACAGGGGAAGCAGGGGAGGGGGGGGCGAAGGGCAAGATTCCCGGCGCTGGAGGGGCCGGTGCAGAAAAACGAGGCGGGACCCACGGCGAGCATGACCGTGGGTATCCCTCCCGCCGCGGCGAAGTGCAGGGTTCCGGTGTCGTTGCTCACCAGAAGCGTGCAGCGGCGCAGGGTGGAGAATAATCCCTGGATGTCGGTACTCCCCACGGCGTCCACCGGGTCGTGTTTCATGAGCGCGCGTGCTTGGTCGGCCAGGGTACGTTCGCCCGGACTCCCCAACAGTACCGTCCGGACACCGGCGGTTTCCTGGAGCAGGTCGGAGAGGCGGGCAAAGGAGGCCGCCGGCCAGCAGCGGCCGGGATCGCTGGCTCCCAGTTGAAGCGCCACCAGGGGGAGGTCGATCTTTCCCACCCGGTTCAGCAGGGTTGAGGCGCTCCGTCGCCCCTCCTCGGTTTCATGGAGTTCCACTGGGCGGCCATGGGGGACGAGCCCCGCCATGTTGCAGAAGATGTCCGTCAGGTTGATCCGGTTGTAGCGGCGGCTGTCCCCCCGGAGGAAGCTGTAGAGATAGAGCCCCCATTCCCCCATGGCCAGTGTCCGGCCGTCCCTGTCCGAGGTTTTTCCCGCCACGACGGCGGCATCCATGAGCGCTACGAGATGGGCGCTGAAGTCGGAGGAGGTCAGGTTCAGGACCAGGTCATATCGTACCCCCTCCATGCTCCCCAGGAACTGTTCCAGGGCGCCGTAGGCGGCGGGAATCCCCTCCGATGTAGCCAGGGTTCGCGTCAGACCGTCCTGATCCAGGAGGATGCAGCGGTCGTATCGGGAGATGAGGGGGAGGATGGCGCCGAATCGTTTCTGGGCCACGAGTGTCACCCGGGCCGATGGGTAGGTTTCCTTGAGTACTCTCAACAGCGGTGTCGTCTGGATGAGGTCGCCGTAACGTCCCAGATTGATGATCAGGATCTCCTTCATGGGTTATCTACCCCGGCGGTCCTGATGTTGTCCAGCATGAGCAGTATCCGCTCCCCCCTTGACAGCGTTCCCGGTTCCTTGCCGATGGCGTCACGGAGAGCCTGCAGATCCAGGGGGCTCCCGGCGGGGATCTTTCCCAGAATCGGCGCCATGCCGGGGATGAGTTCCAACTTCTCCCGCAAAGTCCGGAGGTTTGCCCCTCGCGCCTCCCGGCGCCGGGCGATGGTGGGATAGGCGCAGATCATGGTGGCGAGAAGCTCCTCCATCCGCGCTCCATAGGTATGTTCCGCCAGGACGCGGGCTCTCCCCTTGGCCGCCACCCTCCGCCGGGCGTCGGGATCGGCCAGGTGCCGGTGGATCTTCTCCCGCAGTTCCTCCATGCTTCCGTAGGTTTCCAGCTCGTCCTCCGAGAAGAGTTCGGGGAGGAGGGCGCGCCGGTCCACCAGTTGCAAGGCTGAGCAGGCAGCGATCTCGAAGGTCCGGGGGTTGACGAAATCACCCGCCGGATCGATTCCCTCGTGATAGGTGGAAGAATGGAGATTCAGGTTGACCGCCGAGGCGTTGAAGATCTTCACCGCGCTCCGGGTATCCACCCACGCGGCGTCGCGCTGGATGAAGGGGGCCAGAGGCTGCGTCAGGGGCCAGTCGCTTCCCCAGATCTTCAGGGAAAAATCGGTCAGTCCCCGGAAAAACCGTTCCCGGTTGTGGTAACCGGCCCCCACGAAGGAGAGGGGGGAGCCGTACTCATCACGTTCCTCCCTGGTCAACTCCACCGGGGCATGGATATCCGGCGCCGCCGCCGTGGGGAGGTAGGCGTAGTTTTTGACTCCGCACTGTTCCAGCTGGGTGGGAAAATCCCCCCGCTGAATCCCGAAGAAGTAGCTGTATCCCGGGGCCAGCTCTCGCCAGTAGGGGAGCGCCCGGTAATCCTCCACGAACCAGAAGGCGGTGGGGATCTCCATCTGTTCCAGACGGCCCAAAGTCCGGAGGTGAAGAGGCGCCTGGGCCAGGGCCAGGACCAGGTCGGGTTGGAACTCTTGGGCTTTCAGCTCGATTCCCTGACCCAGGAGTGAAACCAGTCCGCTGGTAAAGGTTGAGCGGTGCGCCGGAGACGTGAAGCCGGCGGCAAATTCGCGCCCCTGGTCAAAGGCTTCGGAGTTAAACACCTCGACGGTATGTCCCATCTGCTTCAGCGCCGCGGCGCTGTGACGGGCCGCGGGGAGGGAGCCGCCGTAGAGCGGATTGATCAGGAGGATCTTCATTCCCCCCCGTCTCACCAGAGCCAGGGCCCGGGCATAATCGATCAGGGGGGAGAAGTATGAGGGGTTTGACCGGAGTGAGGCGGGGTGGGGTACGATCTCCCCCGCCAGGGGGTCCCGGTGGGCGCGGCGCAATCTCTCCAGGGGGATTCCCACAAGGGGGCGAAACTGCGCCAGGACGGCGGTGAGGTCCTGATGTTCCAGGGCGAGACGGAATAGAGTCGGGTCCGGCTCGATGAAGGAGCCACGAAACCCCCTGTCCGCCAGCTCCTGTAGGTGATAGCCAAGAGCAGATCCCAAGACGCAGATGCCTCGGGGAACCCCAGGCGCCGCGGATGCAACCCAGGTTGCGGCTTCCTTCTGGGGGTCATAGGCCGAGTGGAGGAGGATGCCGTCTTTCTTCACCACGGTCCGGCCGCTACGTGCTCGTTCCAGGTAGAGATCGTCTCTGTCAGGCGCGACGGAACGGATGGTTTCCGCCAGGGTCGGATCGATCCGCTCCAGCGCTATGAGGTTCTTCTCGAAAATTTCAGAGGTCATTGCTTTCAATGTTTAAGGAGAAGGTCTCGGTTTTGTCTGATCCTCATTGTTTTGATTACGCCACCTCGGCTTGCAACTGAATCCTATCGGCAGTTGCCCGAACAAACTTTTGCCGACCATGGCCGGGAAAAGGAACCTCCTCAATGTCTAGTAAGCCGGCTGTTACGAGGAGATCGACATCTTTTTTGACTGAGCTTCTGTCTCGACGCAGGCGCTGTGCGATGGCGGTAATGGAGGAGGGGGTACCCTTGGCGGCGCGAAACAGTTCTACTCTTGCCGGAGTCATTACGGCGAACATATCCGCTGCATCTTCGAACGTAAGCGTGAATTCCGGTGTCAGTGGTTCACCGGAATCGATCTGTCGGGCAATCTCCCGTCCACGGGCAAAGTATTCTTCCGTTGTGCCAATCTTAGCGATGACGTTGTGCATTGTACTCCTCCAGAACTTCCGCCCACTCCCGTTCAAAGCGCCGTTCTATTACCTCGTAGTTCGTCGTATCAAGAGGTTGGACAACTCCTTTGAGATGCCGATGGTGCCCATGTTTATTGTCGTATCCAAGAACCCGCCCATTGTCACCGCTGAAAATCAGATGATTGATGTATGCCAGATTGTAGCGGGTGACAACACCCTCCTCTTGCCATACTTCATATCTCAGCGTGCCGTTGCCGCGCTTGCGCGAAACCAGGAAGGATCTGTCGATGATCTTTATCGCAGCCATGGTATTTTATGCCACACCTGTCGTTGCATAGCAACAAATCTGTTTCCGCTGAAAATATTTGGTCATGGTATCCTCTGCGTTAGGGCCTTTTAGCCGTTCAGGGCGTTGGCAATCAGCTCCTCCAGCTCCGGCCCCCCTTCGTAGGCCGGCTCCAGGGCGAGTACCTGACACAGCGTGTCCCGGGCCTCCGTCAGTTTCCCGGAGCGATAGAGGAGCCCCGCCAGGGAGTAGAGGAGATGCCGGTCAACCGGGTTATGAGTGAGATATCTCCTCAAGAACGGCTCGGCCTCGGACAACCGCTCCTGTTCGTAGGCGATCCTGAGGAGTTCATTCAGCGCGACGAGATGCTCCGGATCACTCCCCAGCGCCGCGGTAAACAGGTCGAACGCCTCTTTCTGCTTCCCCTGCTGCACCCGCGCCATCCCCAGTCCGGCCAAGGCCTGGGAATCCGCCGGATCGACCTTGAGGGCTCTGTTGAACCAGGTTACCGCCTGAACCAGCTTGTTGTTGAGCAGGTTCGTTACCCCCAGGCCGACCAGAGCCTGGATATCGTTTTCGTGGTGCTGCAGCGCCTTCTTGTACTGTTCCGTCGCCTCCGTCAGTCGTCCCAGGCGCGTCAGGCTGCTCCCCAATTTGGAAACCATCTGCACTTTCAGCTCTCTCCCCTTTCGAGCAACCGCCGGAGGCATATCGAACGTGTCCCGGAGAATGCCGGTTTCGATGAGGTCGATCCACCCCTTGATCACCACCGGCCAGGAGAAGCACTCCTCCCAGTGGGCGTGTCCCAATCCACCCAATGCCAAACGGATTTCCGGATTGTCGTGGAGGAGCTGAAGGTTCTCCCTGAATTCCGCCAGGGGAGCGATGATGCCGCCGGCGTTGTCATGCACCGCGCCGCAGGTGGGGGTGGCCAGCCACGGCTTCCCCTGAGCCATCGCTTCCAGGATGGTGACGGGGGAGCCTTCACCCAGGGAGGCGAGGAGCACCACATCGGCGGCGGCCATGGCGGCGGAGATCTTCTCCTTGGGGAGGCCGGGAATATAGAGGAGCTCCGGATGACCGGGGAGTTCCTGAAGAAACTGCTCCGCAGCCTCCGGATCTCCCCAGGGGTGACCGATCATTACCAGCCGCCACTGGGGAGGAAGGTCTGTCAGTGTACCCATGAGAGCCACATGGTTTTTCACCCGGTACAGGTTTGCCACATGAAGGATGAGAAAGTCATCAACCCCGACCCCGTGCTCCGCCCGGAAATCACCGTATGGTTTTGTGATGCTCACCGCGTTGGGGATGTAGCGGGGGGGAACCCCCACGGAGTTCATGAAACTGACGTCCAGCCCGTCGCGGGTCATGGCGACGGCGGAAGCGGCGTTCCGAAGGATGGCGCCCAGCCTGCTTCGGAATTCTTCATCGTCGCGCCAGGTGGCATAGACGTCGGCATTGATGATCGGCTGGATGATGAGCCTGGTCTGGGGCGGAATGATGACATTCTCCATGGAACGGATGATGGGTCCGGTGGGGGCCTGGATAAGGATGCATGCTTTGTACACCCCCGAGGTCACTCCCTCCTTGATACGAAGGAGCCATTCTGGGACGCCGTCCCTGGTGGCCCGCAGGTCCAGGCTGATGATCCTGGCGCCGAAGTAGCTGTCGCAGTTCCTTCCGGGAAAGGCGCTGGTCATGATATCCACCTCATAACCCGCGTCCACCAGGTTGGCCGCCAGCTGTTCCACAATGGTCTCCATGCCTCCGATGGATGGCCAGAAATGGGAGCAGGCGATCATGACACGATTGGAGGGGGTGGAGAGCGCCGGTTTCCCGGCGGGGTTTTCCTCGCCGGGTAGGGCGGCGGCGACCAGCTCCTTTAGCTCTTTCCCCCCCTCGTACTCCGGTTCAAAGGTGAGTATTCGCTCCAGGATATCCCCTGCCTCCTCCAACTTGCCGGTGCGATAGAGGAGTCCGGCCAGGGAGTAGAGAATATGATTGTCGGCCGGGTGGTACATGAGGTACTTTTTCAGGAACGGCTCAGCTTCGGGGAGTCGTTCGGTGGCGTAAGCGATGCGAAGGTGTTCGGTGAGGGCGGTGAGGTTTTCCGGGTCTCCCTCCAGCGCCGAGGCGAAGGTGTCAAACGCCTCCCCCTGTCGATCCTGTTGCGCCCGTATCATTCCCAGCCCGGTGAGGGCCTGGGAATCGGCCGGTTCGATCGCCAGCGCTTTCCGAAACCAGCTCTCCGCCTCCTCCTGCCGGGCAGTGAGGAGGGAGGTCACCCCCAGGCCGATGAGCGCCTTGACACTACTCCTGTCATGCTGCAGCGCCTTACGGTACTGTTCCGTCGCTTCGTCCAGTCGGCCGAGACGGGCCAGGCAGTCCCCCATCTCCACCAGGGCGGAGAGTTCTCCCCGTTCGGAGGCCCGGGAAAAGGAGTCCAGCGCCCGGGCATATTCCCCCTGCTCCTTCAGCTGTCGCCCCAGGGCCGTATGCTCTCCTCCCTTCCCCGAGCTTGTCCCGGACGGGTTCGCCTCGCCGACGATCTTTCGGCGAAGCTCCTCCCCCCCCTCATAGTCGGGGTGCAGCGCCAGGAGCCGTTCCAGTTGTTCCAGGGCCTCCGCCTGTTTTCCGGCTTTGTGGAGGAGTCCCGCCTGGGAGTAGAGCATATCCTTGTCGCCGGGATGGTACATGAGGTAGCTGTTCAGGTACCCGATGGCCTGGTCATAGCTACCCAACTGGTAGGCGCAGTGGATCAGCTGGGAGAGGGCCGTGATGTTTTCCGGGTCAATCTCCAGGGCTTTCTTGAAATAGCTGGAACCGATGGCGGCTCTACCTTCTCCCATGCGCGCCATCCCCAGGCCGCAGAGGGCCTTGGAGTCGTGGGGATCTATCTGCAGCGCCTTGCCGAAGGCGGTGGCTGCCGCCGGATATCCCTGTGTCAGGAGTTTCAGCACTCCTATCCCCGTATGGGCGATGAGCTCCTCGCTACTCACTCTCAGGGCCTCCCGGTAGGCGGCTTCGGACTCTTCAAATCTGCCCAGATTGGCTAGGCAGTCCCCCCGGTGGGCAGGGGCGGATCTCTCCCCCTCATTTCCCGCGGCGGTGAAGAGTTCCAGCGCCTCGGCATACCGGCGCTCCGTTTTGAGCTCCACCCCCTGCTGTATCAAGTTGGAAGCTCGTTCCGAAATTGAGTTGTTTCGGAGTGGTTGCCGGGTAGCTTTTATGGGGTTCGACACGTCCGGTTGGCGCGCTCCCACTCTGGTCAGGCGCACTCTGCCGCCGCTCAGCTCTTCCTTGGAATACCCTTCCTGGTGGTAATAGTCGTTGTCGTCACAGAGAACTCTCCCTTCCCAACGGTTCAGGTAGCGCCGGGCGTTGGGCTCTTCATGGGACTTGCGCCCTTCACTACTCTCTTCGAAATGGATGAGGGTGCTCTCGGGGACGTAGAGGATTTTTTTATCCAGGGCCCCCGCCCGGAGACAGAAATCCACATCTTCATAACCGTTGACGTACCCTTCATCGAAGCCGGAGAGAGTGGTGAAGAGCTCCCGGCGCAGCATCATACAGGCGGCGGTGACACACTGCATGAATCTCTTCCGGGTGACGGCGGGAGAATTGGCGTGGAAGCCGTTGAAAATATGGTAGCCGATACTGTCTTCATTGAAGGCGACCCCGGCATGCTGGACCTTACCGTCGGGATAGAGGAGGCGGGCGCCGCAGATGTCGGCGCCGTCCTGTTCTATTCCGTCCAGCAGGGCCTCCAGCCACCCCGGTTTGGGGAGGGTGTCGTTGTTCAGGAATACGAGGTACTCGCTCGTGGCAATGCGCCCACCCTGGTTGCAGGCGCGGGCGAAACCGAGATTGGAGCTGTTGGTGATGATGGTGACGTTCCCGGTGAGAGTCCCCAGGTATTCGGCAGTCCCGTCGGTCGAGCCGTTATTGACGAGAATGAGTTCATAACTGATCAGGTTGGGTGTGGATCGCTCCAAGGCTTCAAGGCATTGCCGGGTATAGTCAACCTTGTTGAACAGTGGGATGATAATGGAGACCTTGACCGGGGGGGCGACCGCTTCGCCGGGATTGCCGTAGGCCGTGGCGTAGGCGGGGGCGCAGGCGTGAAAGCATTTCACATCCTTCAGTATCCCGGTGCGGGCCTCTCCCTGGCGGAGCCGACCGGCGATGACTCGCTCCACCGGATTATGTGTGCCGAGAACGGCATTGTCCAGACGACCGATCCGGTGGAAGGTGTCACGTTTGATGCAGGAGCAGCAGCCGATGACCTCCCCTTCCCGGACTGTTATGTCGTCGCGGCGATCATCATGATCGCCCGGCAGGCCGGCTTTTCCCCCAGCAGTGAATCGATTACGGACCACGTCAAGGCTGAGGAAACCGTAGTCGGGGTGCGAGGTGAAGGCATCTTCCAGCGCCCGGTCGAACCGGGGAGGGAGATCGATGACGTCATCGCGGAGGATGACCAGGTACTCCCCCCGGGCCAGATCCAGGAGGTTTCGGTAGAGTTCTTCGCCGATACCTTTGGAGACTCTCAGATAGCTCTGCATGGGGTAGCGTTCCAGCACCGCCTCGGTGTCGTCGGTGGAGCCGTTATTGCCCACGATGATTTCGCACTCCCCGGGATCGGAGAGGGTGGAGTGGAGCGAGGCCAGGCATCGTTCCAGCATTTCAGCCCTGTTGCAGGAGGAGATGATGATGGAGAACTTGGGCGTTTTCTCACCCGAACGGGAATCCGCCATGATGTGGCGATAGGTTTCCAGATAAAGGTGGGCCTTGCTCCTCACCGTATAGTTTTTCAGCACCTCCTCCCGGGCCTGCCGGGCTATCCGTTTCCTTTTTTCAGGGTGGCAAATCAGATCTTCCAGGGCGTCAAACCAGGCTTGGGGACTGTCCTGCACCAGAATTCCCGTCTCTCCCTGATTGACGGCGGCATAGGGGGGGAGGTCTGAATATACCCCCGCGATGCCGCATACCGAGTACTCCAGCCACTTGATGTTGCTCTTGCAGCGATTGAAGCGGTTATCTTCCAGGGGGACGAGGCCGATGTCGATCCCCGCCTGCTGGATCGTCTCTGCGTAGTTCGCATAGCCGGGCTCGAAGAAGAAAGATGAAAAGCCGGGGAGTCGCCTGATCCGCTCCGTATAGCACCCCATGAAGCAGAAGGCGACCCGGTTGCCGTATTTGGCTGAAATTCGCTCCAGTACCTCTTCCAGGAGGTGCAGATCCGCCTTATGGTCGGGTGTCCCTGCATAGCCGATGACCACCGGTGCATGGGGAGGTTTGGCGGTGATCGGGGCGCTCCAGAGTCGCTGGTCCAGGAGGTTGGGAAGGATATGGATTTCCTTATGGAGGTGGGCGAAGGCCCGTTTCATCTCCTCCGTTGAGACGGTGACTGCCGCGGCTTTGGCTATGAGGTCGAGAATGTACGGTGTGGCGGCGTCGGCCCCCTTCTGGTGTGGGTTGGTCGTCGGTACTTCCATGACAAGATCGTCCGTTTCATAGATGATCGGTTTTCCCGCTGCAAGGATCCGTTCCATCTGGGAGATCGTGTGGGGCATGGGAAAGAAGCGTTGGATGATGATAAGGTCGGCCCAGGCCGCGAGGGAGGTGTCGATACTGACTTGTTGACTGCTCGTATGATTGGCCCCCCACCTGAGCTCCACGGAGTCGGTGAGGGCTTCGGTCGGAGCAATGAGTCGCAGGTGGGCGCAGGCGAACTCCGGGGCATCCAGGGAGTAGACCGCTATCTTGGTTCTGTCCGCCGATACTGTTTCGGAACCGGGCAGGGGTAATCCCGCCAGGGCTTCGGTGGCCACGCGATTCCCGGGTTCCAGAGTCAGGACCTGGCTGTAGCGGGTGTGGGCTTCAGTCAGATCACCCCGTTCCGTCGCCAGTTCCGCCAGTGCCACAAGGGAGGGGATTTCACTTTCGTTACGCCGGATGATATCCCGGTAAACCCGCGCCGAATCTTCGCTCCGGCCATGTATCCGGTACATGGCCGCCAGGTTGTGGCAGGCGACGGGGTTCATCCCGTCGGCGGCAACCGCCCGTTCGAACTGGGTCATGGCGTCATCCGTTGCGCCATCTTTCAGATATGCCAACGCCAGCTGATCCGCCAGGGCCGATTCCCGTTGAGCCGGTGTCGCCCCGGTTGCGGCCAGTTCCGCCAGCTGAGCCTCTCCCCGGGTGGTTTTTCCCGCCATGAAGAGCGGAACAAGGGGGGCCACCTTCTCCTCCAGAAAGACGTAGAGAAAATTCTGCATGAAGTCCCAGAGATTGGCCCGTTGTTGCCGTTGGACGTCGGGCGAAGCGAGTTCCCGGTACTTGGCGTAGATAGCGCTCTTTGTTGCAAAAAACATCGGCACCGTGCCGGTGGTCATGTTGTTTCCATCCACGCGGGAAGAAAACTCGCTGGTGATCTTGGGAATATGCGCAAAGCGGAATTTGCGGGACATCCGGATCCAGAGATCCCAATCCTCGTGGCGAAGGAGGGTCTCGTCGAAGGAGCCGCTCTCCTCCAGACATCTCTTCTCGTGCATGAAACAGAGAACCGGCACGAAATTGTCCACCAGTATCCGGTCATAGTCGAAGTCGATGCCGTGAGCGATTTCGCGCCCTACGACTTCGTAGCGGCCGTCCACCTTTTTCTGAAAGGCGCGGTACGAGTCGCAATAGGCGACCTTCTCGTCGCTTCCCTCCAGAAATGTCACCAGGGTTTCCAGATGATCGGGGTAGTAAAGGTCGTCATCGTCCAGGTAGGCGATGTATTTCCCTTTGGCCGCACGGATTCCGCTGTTTCGGGCGGCGGCAAGCCCCTTATTGCTGTCATGGGGTAGGTACGATATCTTCGGTGAGGCCAATGCGTCGACGACGGAGGAGACGTCCCTGCCGGCATCATTAACGACGATGACCTCGAAATCCTGGAACGTCTGCTGGAGAATGCTCCGGAGCGCCTCCCGAAGCATCTCCGGTCGATCAAAGGTCGGAACGATGACGGAGACGAGGGGGCCCTCTACCAAGGGGGCCCCCTGCTTCCTTGATCTTCTCGTCATCTCGAACAGTTCATTACTTCCCTGGGACGGATCGTAGACTGGGAGCGGAGTGGGGAGTTCTTTCGTTTTCAGAAAAGTTGCCAGCGCAGAACACAACTCTTCCGTCTCCGCACCCTTGTTCGCCGAGAGCTTGCTCCTGCAGATTTCCAGGTCACTCCAGCGGCCCATTTTCCCGTAGCAGAGCGCCAGATTCCAGAGGTGCAGAGGAGAAGGAGCTCGATCGTAGGCCGTCTCCAGGAAAGGTAGAGCTAATTCCGCCGGAGCGTTGGGTGAGATCAGCAGCTTGGTCCCAAGATCCAGGTAGGCAACGGTTTCGGCCGTGTGATGGTCGCGGCACCCCCCTAGGGAGGGATAATATTTTTCCAGGGGAATCTTGCCGTTGTGACGGGTAAATGCTTTAAGGATGGTTTTTCGGGAAGAAGCGTCAATCAACTCTCGCTTCGTTGCGGTCATGCTGTCATCGTGGAGCCGGTAATAGTAAAGGGTTTCGGGCAGGTAGACGGCAGGGTATCTCTCCAGAATTCGGAGCCACATATCCCAATCTTCCGCCCCCTCAAGTTCCGGATCGTAGCATCCGACGGAATCCTGACACTCCCTGCGGTACATGAATGCGGCAATGCCGGGATTGCACTTGATGAGATTGGGCCAACTCACATCCTGGTCCCGGTGGATGCCGGTGATCTGATCGGTTTCGTTTATCCAGGCAAAGGCGGAATAGGCAAATCCCGCCTCAGGATCGGTTGAGAATCCGCTCCGGAGGGTCTCCAGAAATGTCGGGGCGCAGTAGTTGTCGGAAGATACCCAGGTGAGGAATTCCCCCCGAGCATTTTTAAAGCCGCAGTTCAACGCCGAGGGGAGACGCATGTTGGTCTGGTGAATGACCGTCACCCGACTGTCCGTAAGGGTATCCAAATATTCCTTGGTGGTGTCGGTGGAGCCGTCATTGACGATAATAAGTTCGAAATCTTCCCAACTCTGGGTGAGGAGGCTGTCAATGATTCGCGGTAAATAGCGCACCTGATTATAGGTCGGCAGGATTACGGATATTGACGGCGATGGTTCGGGGCAAACCGGTGCGGTGTCCTCCGGAGCTATCCGTTGGAGACAGAGGTCGAAGATCTTGCCCATGCGTGATAATGATTCCCGGTACTCCCTGTTCCTGTTGACATAGCGTACCAGGTGCTGGGCAGGGATGAAATTGTTATCCGTGCGGAAGGGGTAGGCGACAATACTCGGACAGATCTTGTTGCATACGGAGAGTTCTGGCGGACGGAGGGTTCCGTCAAAAAAGTTGCCGCATACCTGGTTGGAGAGGCAGGGAGTTATGTCGCCGTTGGGTTGAAGTGTGAAAAAATGCTTGTTTGACGTGCAGAGCGAAGAATCCCCGTCGGAGCGAAGGTGTTTCCAGTCGTCCGGGTTGGTGAACTGCATGAGAAACTTCTTGTAGTCAACGTATGTGGAGGGATCCTTGTCGTTGACTCGGGAGAAGTCTGCGGCAATATTGACAAAAACGCCGATATCCGCGAATTTTTTTATGAGGTCGTGAACGGACATCCGGTAATCGGTATCGAGTCTTTTCAGGTTGTCGTCACTGGCGACGAAGTTCAGCATGCCGACCATGCCGATGTCGTTCAATAACCGCACTTTGTTGTAGATGGTGTCCAGGGAGAAATACTGGGCATGCCATGAGCAATTCAGCTTGACCTTGTCCGTGGGGCACCGCTGGGCGATCTTCTCGGCAAACGCCATGTTCGTGTCCAGGCGCGATCCGCTGATGACATGGTCGTATTCAGCCCACCCCTTCACCAGTTCATAGGTGCCGTCCAGGAGAAAGGGTTCGCCTCCCCAGCAATAAAATTCCACCTTGTTCTTTTTAAAATTTTTCATGGCGGCTATCCACTCCCGGGGTGAGTGGATATCGAACAGGGTGCCGGGAACCGCCTTCTCACCCGATGAAAGGAAGCAGTAACTGCACCTGAAGTTGCAGTTCATGGTTGGAACTAACCTGAAAAGGAGATATTTGTCATCCATGGATAATTTCCTTGATGGTTTGTAGGGAACTAGTTATCGAGGATTCGGCACTCTTCACCAGAGACGATACCTTTGATTCGAGGGTCTGCACGGTAGTGTGGTAACGGGAAAGGAGCGACTGCACGGTATCATCCAGACGGTCGTGATCATGAATGTCCAGGCAGAAGTCGGACAGACCAAGTTGCTGGGCCAGACGCCGGACCTTGGGGCAGTAGGTAATGGGAATTGAAGGTATCCCTAGCAGCGCCGCCACCAGAATAACATGAAATCGCATGGCAACGATGAACCGTGAACCGGCAATCTCGTGTATGATGTCGTTCGTGCTTATGGGGATGCCCAGTTTTCCCTGGGCATCACTGCAATCATCAAGGAGAGTATTGACACCGATACGTTTCAGCGCCGCCGACCACGCCTGCCAATCCATCTCTCCGGTGATGTCGGGATAAGGAATATTTCTGAAATTTGCAGTGAGTCGATGTCTTTCACCCGTGCGGAGCAGGGGTATTCGGGGATTGGCAAAGACCACGTCCGCGCTGGCTACGGGGACCCTTGTCGCACCATACTTTCTGAACGTCTCTACCGAATCCGGATCACGTGTGAAGAAGAATGCGGCATTATCACACAACAGTTTCAGGGAGTGGGCAAAGGGGGTATAATCAAAACTGCCGGTGCTCAGACCGATGATGCCGTAAGGAGCTTTCAACCGCCAATAAACCTGGTTGAAATATCTGATGATATCCGGAGCGCTCCGCTCGATGATCCCCCCACCGACAAAATAGATGAAGTCGCACTCGTCGCTCTTGGCAAAGAAGTCGGAGGCGAAGAGAGGTTGCGATATCTCGTAGGTGTCCACCTCATATCCGCTGGCTTCCAGCTTGGAACTGATTGTTTGGTAGATGAGGATGTCGCCGAAATTATTCTCATACAGGCAAACGATGAGGAGGATTCTCTTTTTCCGGGCCGATTTGACGTCAGGTGTCACCGTCGACCTTTCGGGAGGGAGGGCTTGCAGAAGCCTCTGGAGATGTGTTTCCGGGTCGTGGACATAGGGGAAATAGCCCGACAGGAGCCTCTCCTGCATGAACCGAAGGATATAGGCCGCGGCTTCGTTCCGCCCGGATTTCAGGTAAGCTTCCGTCAGCATCAGCGTATTCCAGAAAAAAATGGGGTGTTTCTCCGCGGAGAGTTTCAAAAAAACGATAGCTCCGGCAAAATCACCCTGCTCCAAGGCATTGCACCCCTTCGCGTACAACTCGATGTATGATTCCGATATCTCGTTGAAAATGTTGGCCGAATAGGGCCTGTGCTCCAGGTGGATCTTTTTGGGTTTGAGTTCCAGTTCTATCCAATCCCAGGAGAACCCTTCAGGGCGGGGAACCCGTTTTGAGGAGATGATGTGAAAGTATCTGCTGATATGGTTGGTGATAAATCGTTCCGTCAGGACGAACGGTTCGTGGACGACGAAGGGATCCGAGTCCACGTAACATTCGATGATGCAGATTCCGTCGCTCTTGAGTACCCGGTTGAATTCGAGAACCGCCAGGTCGGGGTTATTGAGATGGTCGAAGGAGTTTCGCGTCATGATCACATCAAAAAAATTGTCCCGGAATGGCAGTATTTCGGCAAACCCTTGAATTATGTTGCTCTGTTCCCGTTGGGTGAATATTTTGTCCCGGTAGGACGTGGCCAGTGGATCTATGCTGACTTTGACATTTCCCGTTACGTCATGGAGAGACTCGAAGGGGCCCGAGCCTATTTCGAGTATATTATGGTGCGGCAGAGTCTTTATGGCATGTTTTTCCAGAAGAGTTGAGGCGCGGGACTTGACTGCGTTGGATGTTTTTTGACGCAACTGTTCGTTACGATGTTCCATTACTTGAGCGTCAAGCTCGCAGGATTCTTTTATACCTGAGAGGAGTTGGGTGTTTTCTACGATGATGGGAATGTTCTGATCATAATGAAGTGAGAGGCAGCACTCCGAACAATGAAAGCCATGTTTATCCGAGGCTGGCTGTAGATCGTTCAGACATACCGGACAGGCTAATACATCGCACCAATCCTTCACATTATTCAGCATAAAGCCTCCGACTGTTTAGTATTAAAATGTTTGACATACACATCCTGATGCCATGATAATATTATATCGAAGTGCTTTGTTTGTTGCTAATATATTATTATTGCTTGTATTATTATGCTCAAGATCTTATGCCTATGAAAGTCCCTCTGTCAAATTTTTTGTAATATCCATCTGATGTTGTCATCGCCGTGACAATGTCGGGAGAAAGTTGATCAAATTGTTCAAATACGAGGTCGAAACCTGCATTCTTGATCTCCTGGAGTAAATATTCTCGCTTGACCCAGAAAGATGATTTGTTGTCCCAGGAGTTCCATTTTATATTTTCCCGGTTATCGAACTCTTCATCGTTGGCGAATTCGCTGTACCATCGACCTTTGATTCCTTCGTTTTCCTGCATATCCGAAAGCGGGTAAACCCGGCTAGCGTTATCAGTGGAGAAATGAGTATTTATTATCAATACCTTGGAGGTGACGCTTGATAGTAGTCTGAGAAATTCTTTGGGACGGTCAATATGATAAAAAAGTCCGGTGCAGAACATGACATCAAATTCACCGTAATTGGCAATGTTCCAGACATTGTCTTTTACGAAGTGCAAATTAGGTAAATTCGTATTCTCTTTCACGTAATTGCAGCAGGCCAGATTGCTGTCCCTGATTTCAACGCCTACAACGGAGAACCCCATCCGGGCAAACTCCACGGAATATCCTCCTTCCAGGCAGCCCAGGTCCGCCAATCTGAGCCCCCTTTTGTCGCCGGGAAAGAGCAGTTTAAGAAGACGTTTTGTTGCCGTAAATACGGGGAAATTGTTCCAGGTGTCGGGTTTGGTCGGTATTGTGACCGTCCCGTTGTCCAGGCGGATGTTATGCGATGTAAAATTGATCTGCATATGGGCAATCCTTTAACAGTGTAGGTTTAAAGTGCTGGAGGGGTGCTGATACGAAAGACATATTTTTTTAGGATATGCAGATAGTATGCCAATGTAGTCTGGAATTAACCGTCTCATCCGGTAACTTCCGAGGAAATTATCTGCTCGGGTTGGGCCATTTCACGCTCTTCTTTAGCTCGGTGTCGTTTTTACGTGACACCTGCGGTCATGGTGGCACCTTTACTGCTTCACTCTTATTTACCGTTATTGTTTCAGTTTATCCGAAATGAACGAGAGGAAGTATCTGATAGCCTCGGAAGGATCTTCCGGCAGTAAACTCTCTACCACGGAGTCTTCGGAAGATTGATGGAAATGACGTGGAAATGTTACAACACTCTTCCATTTCAAGTGTGGTGCGTTGTCGTGGCGATATACCGTTCCGTCAATAAAGCTGCGCTCCCAATGGTAGCTGTATCTACCGATGAGCTTTAAGGAAAACCATACATCACAATAGCTTTCATCTGTAAAGATGATACGCACCATGTTCAGATCTGTACTAACTTCTACAACAATATCCGAAAACTCGACTTCTGCGATTTCCTTGAGTATATCGACCCGAACAATCACTATAGTTCCTTAAGGAATCCGGAAAGTTCGTCGCGTTTAAATTCCAGGTGATCTAATCGGTGATAATCTTCTAGGGCATCTTTCTCTTCAAGGGAACCGTTTTCGAAGCATGATTCCAGCGCTTCCACAGAGGTTACCTTGTATTTGCCGTATATTTTGAAAATATCAGCTTTTGTCTCCCGCAGTTTTTTTTCCAGAAAAACCTTCAGGCTTTCCTGAATTATCGTATCTTGAGATAGCTGGAGTTCCACTGAGAGCGTTTGGATAGTCTGCATGGCGCTTGGTGTCATTATTCATCTCCTCGTAACGCATGGTCTCCTCTACTCCGTGTCGTCTCCCGAAATAGTATACAGAGTAACCCACTGGAGTACAACGATTAACACAGAAACACAGAAACACAGAAACGGTTCAGACATAAATTATGGAACCTGCCCGAACTGTTGAGTTAGATTCGCCGAGGATGCCCTCCGCCGAAACCCACAGAGGTTCATTTTCTCGTGGTTTCCATCCCTTGCTGCCTTGGGCGAATAGTCGTGGCCGGTCGGATGACCCGGCCAACGTTTCACGAATCGCCCGGGTAATGGTTTCCGTTCTTATCCCCTGTAGGCAGTGCGCCGTTGCATACCGGCAGTTCCCGTTGCAACCGTAGCACTCCAGCGGAAGGGAGACGACGGAGGTGAGGGGGGAGTGGGGGAGGTACATCGCCACGGCTCCTTCAACTGTCAGATGCCGGATGGGGGCTATCTTGGGAGTGAATCATCGAAAGTATCTTCTTCTTGACTGCGCTACTCAATCGGTTATGGCAATTGCGTTGTCGTAGTTGTAAAGAACAGCGATGACCGCGAGATCCGCCAGGTGAAGACGAAAACCGGTAGATGCTTCTTTGGCAGAGAAAAGGGATTGCGGTGGGACTTTCGCGATGCTGATACTGTCGGGATTTTGAAGGATGAAGGCGTGTACTGTTATGTTGGAAATTTCCCGAACGACATATTCCGGGATGTATATGCGGGTAAAAACGTCGGTAAACAGGTTGAGTTGCCGTATTTCGTCCAGATGAATCAGCGGTCCGGTATCCGATACCGCCTCAGCCATTGTTCACGCCCCAGGCAATGTCCTTTTCTATGGCATGCCAAGCGTAGTCAATGTCGCTCATTTCCTCGACTCCAAGCAGAGAGAGCGCCTGACCATGATCAATCCGTTTTTCGATGTACGCTTCTGTTACATGGCGTTTGAACAGGATGTGGATTCCTTCCTGCATCGCTTGGGCCAGTAGTTGGGAAGAGTCTTGACCTGCCTCATGGATAAGAAAGTCGAGCTCTTTTGTCGTATCGGGCTGGGCCATTTCACGCTCTCCATTAGCTCGGTGTCGTATTTCCGTGGAACCTGGGGGAGGATGTCAATGTTTTGTCAGGGGATTTTACCCCATACCCGTTCACCGCGATAACTAGGCATATTCATCGAAGACAGATTCCAAATCAATAACAAGACCTGGAAA
>CAIUUR010000232.1 GCA_903902345.1 uncultured Geobacteraceae bacterium
AACAATCATGCCGGTGCGACGTTTCATCAGGCCGGCGTACCAGCGTAGCGCCGCTGCCAGCCCATAGGAAGAGAGTACGGGGGGCTGCAGACGAGCGATGATATTCCGGAGTTTGCCGCTGAGACCATCCACCAACTCCGTTGCATCGGCCATCAACCCCACAAGACGGATCCTCCGCTCCGGTTGAGCGTCGGTTTTGATCAGCGCCAGGGTGAAGTTGAGGGCCGTCAGGTCGGGACCCAGCTCGTCATGAAGTTCGGCGGCAAGAGTTTTTCGCACCTCTTCTTCCAGATCGATGAGCCGTCGGCTGTAACGCTGGAGCGTCTGTTCCGTCTTTTTCTTCTCGGAAATGTCATGAATCAGGGAAACATACCCCTGCACCCCACCCCGGGAATCACGATCAGGAACATGAAACACCTGGAGCGTCAGCAACTTGCCGTCAACGCCGGTCATCTCGGTCTCGTAGGAAACCGGTTCCCCCCCAAGGACCCGGGCAACAAAAGGGGCAGCTTCTCTCCAGGCGACCTCCCCGATGACCTCCCACACGTGACGGCCGCGGATCTCCTGCACAGTGATACCGGTCAGCTCTTCATAACGTCTGTTGACCAGCTGATAGCGACACTCCCGGTCCACGTAGGAGACATAGGCCGGCATGGCGTCGATGATGAGATTCCTCAGCTCCTTGGTGCGATAGAGCTCCTCCCTGGCCTCCCGCTGGACGGTAATGTCCTGGATTGTGCCGGTCATGACCAGCGGCCGCCCCTCTTCATCGTAGGTGGCGGTGGCATGAGAGTGTACCCATTTGCGCCTGCCGTCGGGCATGAGGAGCCGATATTCCAGCTCATAGGGACTCTGAGCGGCATGGGCACTCCGCTCCGCCAGCAGGAGACTCTCCCGGTCATCCGGATGGAGAATGGCCAGATAGTTATCGAAGTTGTTGTCGAAATCCCGAGGGCTGATCTGACTGATGGCAAACATGCCGTCGGACCAGGACAGCGTGTTTTTACGGTAATCGCGGCTCCAGGATCCCACCTGAGCCAACCGCTGAGCGTTGTTGAGATGGCTCTCACTGGCCCGAAGCCGCTTCTCCATCTCCTTCTGCGGGGTAATATCCGTAATGGTCCCCACGTAACCGGTGACGCCGTCCACGGGGTCGACTTCGGCAAGGGCCTGTCCCTGCACCCAGGTAATAACCCCGTCGGGGCGCAGCAAACGGTACTCCAGGTTGAACGGGAGCTGTTCCCGCAGGCAGTGTGACCAGGCCGCGAAGAACCTACCCCGGTCACCGGGATGAATCGTCCGCTCCCAACCGGTGAACAACGCCTCGTCGTAGCTGAACCCGGCAATCTGCTGCCACCGCTCGTTCACATAGAGGCACTCCCCCTGGAGATCGGCACGAAAGATCCCCACCGGCGCCCCCTGTGCCAGGGTACGGAGGAGGTTCCGGCCTGCCAGCAACGCTCCCTCCGCCTGCTTCTGGCCGGAGATATCAATGAGGGCAAGGTGGAACCCCTCCCCCGAGGATGCCGCCGTGGCGACAATCCGCACCGCCAGCGGGACGGCTTCATCCGTGAGGATCGTCACCTCGCAGCTCCCCTTACGGCGACTTGTTTCCGTCCCGAGGAGGAAACCGGCAAAAAGGGGACGATCGTTCTCGGCCACGAGGAGCACCAGGGATCGACCCACCAGTTCGCAGCGTTCCCCCCCCAGGAGCGTGGCGCCGGCCAGGTTTATGCTGCCGATGATTCCGTTACCCCCCAGGGTCAGATACCCCACCGGCACGACATCAAAAAAGTCATCAGGCAACGGGGCAGCACGGAAATCCGGCTCTGCCGAACGTTTTCCCTTGCAGTCACTCATCATGGCCCACTCCTAGGAACAGGTGATCCGCCAGCAGGAGTGGATTCGTGGATTGCGCCGGAAATCGGGGGGGATGGTCCGGGGGGTGAGTTCTTCCAGGACGAGTCCGGGGAGAGCACTCCTCTCCAGGGTGAACTCCCGCAAGTTCGTGGAAAAGATCAGAACACCGTCAGGCTCCAGCAGCCGGGCGGCCAGGGTGATGAGCACCCCGTGGTCCCGCTGCAGGTCCAGAGTCCCCTCCATCCGCTTGGAGTTGGAGAACGAGGGGGGATCCAGAAAGATGAGATCCCATCGACGCGTCCCCTCCTCGGCCATATCCTCCAGCCACTCCCGGCAGTCGGCCCGGACCAGTTCGTGCCCCTTCCCCCCGACACCATTCAGTTCCAGGTTTCGCCTGGCCCACTCCAGGTAGGTGGCGGACAGGTCCACCGTGGTAGTGGCCGCCGCCCCCCCCACCGCGGCATGAACCGTGGCCGTGCCGGTGTACCCGAAGAGATTGAGAAACCGTTTACCCGGAGCGAGGGTCCGGAGGAGCTCCCGGGTGGGGCGGTGATCCAGGAAGAGACCGGTGTCCAGGTAGTCGGTGAAGTTCACCAGGAACCGGCAGGGGCCTTCCTGCACGTGGTAAAATTTCCCCGTCGCCCCCAGCCGGGTATACTGACTGCTCCCCTTCTGCCGGCGACGAATCTTGACGAAGAGTCGCTCCGTGGGGATCTCCAGGGTACCGGCAATGACCTCCAGCGCTTCCCGGAGCCGCCGGTCGGCGTCGGCCGGGTCGATGGAGCGAGGCGCTTCATACTCCTGCACATGGGCGTAGAGCTTTTCTCCACCGTAGAGATCCACCGCCAGATTGTATTCGGGGAGATCGGCATCGTAGAGGCGGTAACAGGTCACCCCCTCCCGGGCAGCCCACCCCTCCAGGTTCCGCCGGTTCTTCCGGAGCCGGTTGGCAAAGGATTCGGCGCCGGGGGTGAGGGGCTTCAAGGGAACAGGGGTGGATTCCCCCCTGGAGCGGGAGGTATCCTGCGCGGCAATGTCGAAAAGGGAGAGGGAACACTCCAGGGCGCCGTTGTACAAAACCGTCACCTTCCGGGGCTTGAGGCCGATGGGGTACCGCTCCTGACTTCCGGTGAGAAGGGCGGCGCTCCAGCCGCGAAACTCCCCCTTGAGAAGTTCGCCGATGCGGGAATAGAGCCGAGCAAGGTCCTCCCCCCGTCCCAACCGCTCACCGTAGGGGGGGTTAATCACCACCATCCCCGGAACCCCTCCCGGTACGGTGGGGCGGGCATCGCCGATCTCCCGCCGCTCGAAGCGGATGATCCCCGCCAGACCGGCCCGTTCCGCATTGGAGCGGGCCATCCCCAGAGCCTTCTCATCCCGGTCGTACCCGGCAATGTCCAGCGTCCGGTTCAAGCCGGCCTCCCACCGCTGCCGGGCCTTGCCCCGCAACTCCTCCCAGAGCCCGGCATCGTGCCCCTTCCATCCCAAAAAGCCGAAATAATTCCGAAAAAACCCCGGGGCGGTATCTGTGGCCATGAGTGCGGCTTCGATGGGAAAGGTCCCGGAACCGCACATGGGGTCCAGGAGCGGAGCACCGTTTTTTGCCAGTTCCGGCCACCCGGCCCGATGGAGAATGGCCGCCGCCAGGTTCTCCTTCAGCGGGGCCTCTCCCTTCTCCTCGCGGTATCCCCGGCGGTGCAGGCTTTCCCCGGAAAGGTCCAGGCTCACCGTCGCCACCCCTTTGTGGAGCCGGACGGCCACCTGGAGATTCGGCCGATCACGGGCCACCGACGGTCGGACCCCGTACCGGTCACGGAACTGATCCACAATGGCATCCTTCACCTTCACCGCGCCGAAGCGGGTGTCAGTGATGAGGGGGGAGCCGCCGGCAAAATCCACGGCAAGAGTCCCTTCCGGGAGGAGATGGTGGTCCCAGGGAACCGTAAGTATCCCCTCGTAAAGATCCTGGGGACTTTCCACCGGAAACTCGGTCAGAGTGAGAAATACCCGTCCGGCAATGCGTGACCAGAGGCAGATCCGGTACCCCAGTGCCAGGGCGCCGGAACAGTGAACCCCGGCATGCCCCTCCCTGACGGCGTCGGCGCCCAGGGAACCGAGCTCGCAGGCAAGGAGGTATTCGGCGCCACGAGGAGCAGTAATAAAGTATGAAAAGGGTTTGGTCATGATGTAGTGCTCCACCGGGAATATGCTACCGCAACTCTATCATGAATACCGGAAATTAGGGGGAGAATCAACGTTACTGAGGAGCGCAGTGGGGGCAGACGGTTCTCCCCACTCCCATGGTCATCTCCTCCTGGAGATACTCCAGGGCCTCCTGAAGGGAACCGACTTTCCCGCCGAAGCCGGCAAGGAAACGCCGGGCCTGATCCTCGTTCTCGAAGGTCAGAATGGAGGGGGAACAACAGGGGGAGGCCGCGCTCCCCATGAGGTAATAGGAGCGATGGGCCGGATGGGGACGGCCGCTGATGAAGTCGGCAGTCATGGCCGAGGTGATGTTTTCCTTATGCCGGAGGTGGGCCGAGAGGCCGCAATGGGGACAACAGGCAAAGTACTGTTCGCCCGACGCCAGAGTAATCCCATAAAGGAGATGCTGGGTAACCGGACGGAGGCAGACGAGACAGGTGTCCAGGGGATGTACCGGGGGAGCCACCCGGGACAGTGATGGCAGCGAAATAGCGGGAGTGGAGAGCACCTTGGCTTCATCGGCGGGAACTGCGCCACCGAAGATTCGTCGGATGAGGCCACGGGATTCCAGTACGTCCAGATCACGATGAATGGTCATCTTGGAGACTTCGAACTGCTCGGTCATTTCCTTGAGGGAGAGTCCCCCCTTCTCCTGGATCATGGCGATAAGCTCTTTGCGTCGCTGGCTAGCTTTCATGACGACCATCCTCACCGTTTTTTTGTTAGCAATATAACAAAAAAAGGAGGAGTCACGCAACGAAATGCTTGGCGCCGAATTCCCGGCAGTTATCCCGGGGGCAGACCCGGCGTTTTCGACAGTTTCGGTTAAACCTCTAAAAAGCAGTCCACCACTGAGACACGGAGACACTGAGGATAATCTTACACAGTTACTCAGGTTGCACGGACATACGTTATAAACTGGGTCAAACCTTCTGGGTTAAAACCAAGAACCAGATTTTCTCTGTGATTTCCTCCGTGTCTCCGCGCCTCAGTGGTTCAAAAACCGTTTTTTGGCTAAAGAATTACCGGTATCTCGCCGATGAGAGTAACAGGTGAATTCGGCCATGGCGACCTACCTGCAACGAAGGAGAACCGTAATGAAGGCGTCCGCACCGACTACCACGGGAAATTACTCCTCGCAACTCCTCCTGGGGGGAGCCGCAATCCCCTTGCCAGGTTCTGCGGCGCCCTCAGGAACCGCGCCCCGGGATACTACCGCCAGGAAGCCCCCCCCCGGCGGAGACGCCGTAGCCGTGGATCTTTCCGCATCCCATGACGTCTTCGCTGCGGTGGACAAGTTCTTCGATCTGAACAGCCCGGGCAAACTGGAAACCTTCAACTCGTTGTCGCCGGACGAAAAAGGACAGGCGTTGAAGATGGTCGCCGAACTGGGGAAGAGAGGGTATGTGGGGTACGAAACCCTCCTGGTGAATAATCAGAAGGTGGAACGTCACGACATCATCATGGAGATCGGGGACGACCGGCTCCGCAACGCCCGCGTTTACCACGGAGCTGACGGGAGGTAATAGGGTTTGTCAGGCAATCCAGGAGAGTCCGGAACATGCTGAATGTCAACGAACCTGCGGCGGAAGCGGCGGCATACCAGGAGATGGTCGGTAAAATCCTGGTGGAGATGGACAAGGTCGTTGTCGGCCAGGAATATCTCGTGGAACGACTCCTCATAGCACTCCTGGCCAACGGGCACCTTCTCATCGAAGGTGTCCCCGGCTTGGCCAAGACCACCATCGTCAAGGCGCTCTCCGGCGCCATAGAAGCAAAGTTCCAGAGGATCCAGTTCACCCCGGATCTCCTCCCCGCCGACCTCATCGGCACTCTCATCTACAATCCCCGGAGCGGAGAATTCACCACGAGGAAAGGGCCGATCTTTGCGGACATCATCCTGGCGGACGAGATCAACCGGGCGCCGGCCAAGGTCCACAGCGCCCTCCTGGAGGCGATGGAGGAGCGGCAGGTCACCATCAGCGAGACGACGTACCCGTTGAGCGACCTCTTCATGGTCCTGGCCACCCAGAACCCCATCGAGCAGGAAGGAACCTACCCTCTCCCGGAAGCCCAGATGGACCGGTTCATGATGAAGATCACGGTCACCTATCCCACCGTCGCCGAGGAACGGGAGATCATGAACCGGGCCGGGAGCATCACCCGAGGGGAACAGGCAGCGGCCGTCATCCACCCCGACGACATCGTCAAGGCCCGCGCCGCCGTTGACGCAGTATACGTGGATGAAAAAATAAAGAACTATATCCTCGACCTGGTCTTTGCCACCCGTGATCCCAAAAAATTCGGTCTGGGCGACCTGACCCGCCTGATCCGGTACGGAGCCTCCCCCCGGGCCAGCATCTACCTCCTGGCGGCGGCCAAGGCCCAGGCATTCCTCAAGGGGCGCGGGTATGTGGTTCCTCAGGATGTGAAGGGATTGGCCCCGGATATCCTGCGGCACCGGATCATCACAAGCTACGAGGCGGACGCAGACGAGATCACCACGGAGTGGATCATCGGGCGCCTCCTCGCGGAGATTCCCGTCCCCTGAAACCGTCATTCCTTCCCGAAATCGACCAGCGCCATGACCTCACCGGAAGAGTTCAAGCAGATCCGCCGCATTCATCTCCTGGCCTCGCGCCCGGCCGCCGGCATCCTGGCCGGCGAATACCGGAGTTCCTTCAAGGGGAAGGGTATCGAGTTTGATGAACTGCGGGAGTACCAACCGGGTGACGACATCCGGAATATCGACTGGAACGTGACCGCCCGATCGTCCCACCCTTTCGTGCGCCGCTTCGTGGAAGAACGGGAACTCACCGTCATGATCATGCTGGATATCTCCCCCTCCCTCCGCTTCGGCACCGGGCAGCAGCTCAAGAGCCGGAGGGCGACGGAGATCGTCGCCCTCCTGGCCGGCGCAGCGCTCCGGAATAACGACAAGGTCGGCCTCCTCCTCTTTACCGACCGGATCGAGCAGTACCTCCCCCCACAGAAGGGTAACCGGCAGCTGTTCAAGCTGATCCGGGAAGCGCTCTTTCTGAAACCGGCAGGGAGAGGCACCGATATTGCCGGTGCGTTGGAGTACCTGGAACGGGTCATGAAGACGACCGCGCTCCTCTTCCTGGTCTCGGACTGCATCGCGCCGGAGTTTTCGCGCCCCCTGATGCGGGCCGCTGCCCGCCATGATCTGGTGGCCATCGCCATGTCGGACCCGGCGGAGATTGAGCTCCCGGAGGCCGGAGTGGTCATGCTGGAGGAAGCGGAAACCGGCGAGAAGTTTCTGGTGGATACGGGCAATCCCCGGACCCGGAGCTGCTATCGCCACGCCGGGAAGCTGTTGCGGGAGAAGGTACGAGCCGGATTCCACCGGGCCGGGGCTGATTTTATGGAGATTACGCCGGGAAGTTCCTGTTATCAGACCCTGGTCGGTTTCTTCCGGCAACGGGGACGGAGGGTGCAACGCAGATGAGCGCCCCTATCCGGTGGAAAATCATCCCGGCGGGAGCGGTGCTCCTCCTTTCCCTGACATCTGCTCCAAGGTTTGCCGATCCCGGCGCCATCCCCCCGGAGGTGACCCCTGCCAGGGTAGAGATTCGAGACATCAAGGGTCCCCTTCCTCCGACGCAGCTGTTCCCCTGGCTCCTGCCGCTGGGCTCCGCCGTTTCCCTTGCGGCCGGAATGACGTTTTTCAGTATCATGAGGCGCCGGAGGAGTCGGAGTTCCCTCCACCCGGATCCCACCCCGCTCCCCCCCGAAGCGGCACTGGATACCCTGGCGGTGCGGTTCGCTGAAGGGAAGGAGGAGCTCCGCCACCTGTACGGGGAGCTCTCCTCCCTGGTGCGGCTCACCCTGGAGCAGCAAAGCGGGCTCCCCGCCCGGCGGATGACCTCCCAGGAACTCGTGAAGGAGATCGTTGCCCGGGGAGCAGTTTCCAACGAAGCAGCAGAGCGGCTCACTACCTTCCTGCTCCGGTGCGACCTGGTGAAATTCGCCGGGGTAACCCCCACCGCGGTGGAGATAGAGGAAGCGCTGGCCGCTGCCCGCAGGATCATCCTGGTAACGACAGGTGTTACGTTATCATGACCTTCGCCGACCCCTGGTTCCTCCTCCTTACCCTGCCGCTGCTGGGAGCACTCCCGCTGCTCCGGAGAGGAGAAAAAGGGGCGTCGGGGGTGCTCTTTCCCCACGGGAGGGTGCTGCGGGATCTCCCCCCATCATTTCGGGTCAAGGCCGCCGGGCTCCTCCCCCTTCTCAGGAGCGCCGGGCTTCTGCTCCTGGTTCTGGCCCTGGCGCGCCCCCAGAGCGTGGGAAAGGATCGGACGCTACCCCGGAAAGGGATCGATATCATGCTGGCGCTGGATCTCTCCACCAGCATGAAGGCGAAAGATCTTGATTCCGGAGTGGGGGGGGAGGACCGGCTCCGGATTGCCCAGAGGGTACTCCGGGAGTTCATCACCCGGCGGGAGGGGGACAGAATAGGGATGATCGTCTTTGCGGCGCACCCCTACCTCCTCGCCCCACTGACCCTGGACCACCAATGGCTCCGGGAGAACCTGACCCGGGTGACTACCGACAGCATCGAAGACGGCACCGCCCTGGGGGACGCTCTTCTGGCCGCCCTGGCCCGGCTAACGGACAACGGCGTCCGGACCGACCATCGGGAGAAGATCGTCATTCTCCTCACCGATGGAAGGAATAATGCCGGGTCAATTTCCCCCGCCGTCGCCGCAGCCTCCGCCCGGGCCCTGGGGATCAAGGTCCATACGGTGGGGGTCGGCTCCCGCGGCCGGGCGCTCTTCCCGCTCACCGACCCCTTCGGCGCCACCGTCTATCGGCAGCTCCCGGTTGACATGGACGAACCGACCCTGCGGGAGATCGCCCGGAACACCGGCGGCGACTATTACCGGGCCACCGACGCCGCGACTCTCCAGAAGGTCTGTCAACGCATCGACACCCTGGAAAAACGCCCGTTGGAAACCAGGGAGCATCTCCCCCGACGCGAACTTTTCCCCCTCTTCCTCCTCCCGGCCCTGGCGTTCCTCCTTGCAGAGATCACCCTAACGTGCACCCTGCTGAGAAGGAGTCCCTGAGATGATAGCCGCGACCCCTCAGGCGCTCTGGCTGTTGCTCCCGGTGGCAGGCGCCCTCCTCCTCCAGTTCCGGGCGGCAAGGAAACGCACCGCGGCCCTGGAGCGGTTCGCCCGGGATGGTACTCGTCCCCACCTCGTCCCCACCCGACAGCGGGGAAAGGAAGGTCTCAGGGGGGTCCTTCGGTACGGCGCGCTCCTCCTCTGCGTCGTGGCGCTCCTTCGTCCCCAGGGGGGTCCCTCCGGCGAGACCGGCAGCAAGGAAGGTCTGGATATCCTCATCGCCCTGGACTGCTCACGCAGCATGCTTGCCGACGATCTCCCCCCCAACCGACTGGCGGCGGCCAAGGGAGCCATCCAACGACTGACCTCCTCCCTGCGGGGGGACCGGATCGGACTCCTTCTCTTTGCCGGGTCGTCGTTCCTTTCCTGTCCGTTGACAACAGACTATGCCGCCTTCACCGAGGTTTTGAACCAGGTCGACGCGAAGAGCATCCCCCGGGGAGGAACCTCACTGGCGGCTCCCCTAGAGGGGGCGCTGGGCGGATTTAAGGGAATCCGGGGCAACTCCCGGGTACTGATCCTTGTCACCGACGGCGAGGAGCATGAAGGGGACCCACGCCCCCCCCTCCAGGCGCTCCGCGCCGCGGGGATAAGGCTCGTTACGGTAGCGGTGGGAAGCGCCCAGGGGGGGCTCATCCCCCAGGGAGGGGGGTATCTGAAAGATCGCCGGGGAAATGTGGTCAAGAGCTCCCTCCATGCCGCGTCGCTGCGTGCTCTTGCGGAGGAGGCCGGAGGAACCATGATCACTATGAACGGGGCGGAGAGCCTACCCCGCCTTTATGAAGAACGGCTCTCCACTCTCCCCAAGCGGAGTGCCGGGAGTGGCGGAGGAGGAGCGTTTCAGGAATGGTATCAACTCCCCCTGGCCGCCGCCTCCATCCTGCTCCTTCTGGAGCTCCTCGTGGCTGTACGAGGGCGGAGATGAAGCGATGGCTCGTCACGTTCCGCGCATTCTCCGCTCCACTCCTGATCCTCTACGGAACCCTCTTCGTTGCCTGCACCATGGTGACGGTGAGGTACATCCAGGAAAACGGCGCCGCAGCCACCGCCGTCTGGAGATGCCTGTCGAATCTACTACCCGATTCACCCGGGATCGCCTACAACAACGGGGTGACACTCTACCGCCGGCGCGAATACCGGAGGGCTTCGGCGGAATTTTTACGGGCTATCCTGAGTAAGGAGCCTGCGCTCTCGGCCGCCGCACGGTACAATCTCGGCAATGCCCTTCTCCGACAGGGTGATGCCCTCCCCCCCGGCGAAAAGCAAGGAGCCATGGAGTTCTACCGGCAAGCCATTGTCCGGTATGAGGAGGCGGCACGGCTGAATGGAGCCGAACAGGACACACGATTCAATCTTGCCGTTGCCCGCGTTCGACTCCGGAGTAGGCAAAACTCCCTCCTCGGGGAGAATCCGGCTCCCGGCCCGGAGCACCGGGGAAAAAAGGAACCGGGAGCAGCCGGCCGGAAACAAACGGTGCAGGGAAAGGTAGACGCCCCAAAGTTGACCCATCCCGCAGTGGGTGACCAACCCGGCGGGGGATCAGCGGGAGAGAGCGCAGGAGAGAGCGAGAAAGGGAACAACCGCTCTCTCACCCCCGGCATCTCCCGCCGGGATGCGGAGGCGCTGATACGGGCGCAGCGACAACCGGGGGGGAGCACGGCCCTGTTCCGTGACCAGCGTAAGCCTGGTCACTCCGCCGCAGTTCTCAAAGATTGGTGACACCCAAGGTGATTTGCGTTAAAAAATATGCCATCCGTCTGTCATCCTGAGCAACGCGAAGGCTCCCTTGAGCTACCGGAGTGAATCGGACAATTCCCCGGACGGGACTTGAACCCGTTAGATATTCAACTATTACTGTGTACGGACGTAGTTCACTTGTTCACTTACTCAGGGGGCCGGAGGGGACGACAGAACGGTTATATCATAGCATTCACTAATCGTGCCATCGTAAGGCGGGAAGTGAACAGTCGAGTACGCGACATTGCAATGTTGCGTTTCACGATAAAACCGTTCAACGCAACCTACACCACTAAAAATATAACCCTTGTATTGGTCGTTTTGTAGGTCTATATTTTGATCATACCATGATTCTTATGAGGAGGTAAAACAGTGAGAGCGATTTCAATCAGCAATGATATTGTCCCAATCGCAGAATTCAAAACAAATATTTCCAAATGGTTCAAAACACTTCAGACATCCGGACATCCACTTATTATTACCCAAAACAGCAAACCCGCTGGCGTACTGTTGTCCGCGTCTGATTATGATGAGTTGGTGTACCGGAAATCTTTTCTCGATTCTGTTGAGAAGGGGATTGCTGACGTTAATAACGGGCGGACCCAAACGACTGATGAACTTCGAAAAGCACTGCAAGCCCGAAGAAGTGTGGGTAATCCATGACCACAACATGGTCACAGGAGTCTGGCGCTAATCTGGTTGATACAGAGGAGTTCATTGCACGTGATAGCGTGGAGCATGCGGTCCGGTTTGTTGATGCCCTTATTGACCATGCTGAAGCAATGTTGGCCGACAATCCGAGAAGTGGAAAAACTGTTCCGGAAATAGGTAATCCTGACATTCGAGAGCTGATTTACCGAGGATATCGTATCGTCTATCGATTGAAAAGCGATCAAATTGAAATACTTACAGTTTTTGAGGGGCATCGTCTACTGCGTCTGAACGAGTCTGGCGATTAGTGTTTAAACGACTGTTGGAGCAAAAGAAACCATGACCTTTACCAAAGAAAGCAACTTTGAAGACGCCCTGGTGGAACTTCTCTCCCACAAAGGGTGGGAAAAGAATGTCATCACGTATTCCACGGAAGATGAGTTGAAGGATTCCGTGGACAAATTCAAAGCTAAAAAGTTCTTTGAAGAACGTGATGCTCAGTCGATTCCACCATTTAAAGTGAACATGAAAACTGATGACTTACTCAAGAGGTTCATTTTAAGTGGAGGATTTGAAATAAGTACGTTGGAGTTATAGATGACAAGGTATTCAGGCTCCCTCCTCCGCCGACTTACCGGGGCCATGTTCGCCGCTCTCCTCCTGTCGGCGGGCGGTACAGCCGGGGCTTTGGCCGTAACAGCTACGGATAGGAGCCCATCACCGGTCGATCTACCCTCTGAGCTCTCCGGAGTACCGTCACTAACCGTCTCGAGTGGAAAAACGGATGCATATCCGGGAGAAGAGATCCCCGTCACCGTCACCGTGAGGTACCCTTCTGATCTCATCGTCCGAGATATTCAATATCCCCAAATACTCCATCCCGGCCTCTCGTTGCGGGAAACGGGATCACCCACCCCCGGGACAGAAGATATGGGAGGCTCAACCTGGACAACGCTGAAATTCTCCTATCTCCTTTCCGGAAACAGGCCGGGTAGATTCATCCTGGGGGCCACATCCCTCGACTGTGTGCTCCTTCTCCCTGCTGCCGGTTCCTCGGGCTTCTTCGATGCCCCCAACTCCCAGCGCCGGCAGCTGAAACAGGATGGTTTTGCCCTTACCATCGCCCCCTTTCCCCTAGCAGGACGACCGGCCGATTTCAGCGGCGCCGTGGGTGATTTCCGTCTGGCCGTGGCGGTACGACCTACCCAGCTCACTGCCGGTGATCCGGTCACCGTTACCAGCACCATTTCCGGGCCCGGGGCTCTGGGAACGGTACTCTGCCCGACGATGGCGACGGACAACCGTTTCAGAGCATACCCGCCCCGGAGCCGTAGGACGGAGAGGGCCGTTGTCTGCGAACAGCTCCTGATCCCTGCCGATGGTTCGGTACGGGCCCTCCCTCCGGTCGCCTTCACTTTTTTCGATTCCGTACAGGGTGCCTACCGGACGGTGCGGCGGGGTCCGTTCCCCCTGAGAGTCACCGCCGCCATTAAAGCAGCGGGAGTTGCACCCCCACCTCCTTCTTTCTCTTCGGTCACCGGCGCCACGTTGGCGCACCACGACTCCGCCGCCGACCGACGCACCGACCTCCGCGGCGCCATCATCCTTGTCTCCGGAGCGGCTCTTCTGACACTTCTGGCCACCCTGCTTCGACGATTCAGGAGAAAAGCCACGCCATCTCCAGTCAACGGTGCAGGCGGGACCAGCATCGCCGAAGAATCTTCCACCGAGACGTATCTTCATGAGTTAGAGACTGGAACTGCTGAACCTGATTCCGAACAGTTTCACACGGCTGTTTTCAGACTGCTGCAACAGTGCCTTGGCAGGAACTGCTCTGTCGCTCCCCAGGGAATAACAGAGGCGATCATCGAGACACACCTCCGTCCCGGGGGATGCAGTGATGCGGTGATAGCCATGGTGCGAACTCTCTTCAGCGATTGCAACCGTGCCCGTTACGGCGGCGCCCTGGTCAGCAGGGAGGGTAGGGAAGCGATCTACCTGAGAATAAAGGAGTTGCAACACCGTCTCGAAACGTCACCGGACGTAGGCGCATGATATCCGCGCGCCGCCGGAGACTCCGCCTGATTCATTGACGGAAAAGCTTGACAGGAAGTCATGCAATATACTAAGTACCTATTGTTACGATGCTTAGTTATTGTCGAAAGGTACAGGTAATCCACCCTTTCGGGGCGCAAGAATAACAGAGATGATCCTACCCTCACGCGACACCAAGAAAACAAAAGGAGGCGCCTCACCATGGTGCACTACGGAATTCAAGAAATCTTATGTGCCATTTTTTGCTTTCTTGCTGTTTTCTCGACCAATTCCCTAGCCCAAGAGCCCGCGGCCGTCGCGGCGGCTCCCGCTATCCGGATTCAACCCCCCGGCTTTCAAAGTACGCCGCTTAACCCTCCCAGACCACCTTTTGAAGAAATCCACCCCCCGGTGATAGAGAAGGTCTCTCCCGGGATATTCCGGATTGGTGATATCCTGATCAACAAGAAGGAGCGATCGATTTCATTTCCGGCCGAGGTCAACATGGGTAGAGGTCTCCTGGAGTACCTCGTTGTGCGGATGGGGGGAAAAACACACGAAAGCCTGTTACGGACCACCGTGGAACCGTATCCCCTTCAGGTCGCGTTCCTGCTCCTGGGGTATGAAGGGACAGATCAACCCCTTTCCCGTCAGGGTGCTCCCGAAACACCCAAAGGAGAGCCGGTAAAGATTACCGTCACTCACAACGGTGTCGACGGCAAGGTGGAAACGATCGACTATGAACAGTGGATCTGCAAGAAAATCGACGGAACAACCTGTGAAGTCCCCGCTCTGACATGGGTCTATTCAGGCTCTGTTGTCGCGGAGGGAAGGTTTCCGGCCCAGCAGGAAGGGTCGTTGATTGCCCTCTATCACGACCCGGTTGCGCTCATCGACAACTCCTCCAGTGGGGGTGAGAGTGACAAAATCTGGTTCGTCAAGGAAGATGCGGTACCCCCTGCGGGAACAGCAGTTACCGTGACGATACGACCGAAACTATGAATCGACATGGAGGATCTATGAGCGTTTGGAAATCCTGGAAAATATGCTGTACGGTTCTTGCCTTTCTCGCGGCCTCGATGCAAGCCTCTGCCGCGGAAAAGGTGGTCGCTCGGTCAAAATCCGACGTCTCCCTGAAGTTGGAGGTGGAGAACTCCATCGGCAAGGGGCTGACCTGGCTGGCGGCGAAACAGAAGCCGGAGGGATACTGGGGGCAACAGGAGCACCCGGCGCTCACCGGACTGGTTCTCACCGGATTTCAGGGAGATCAGTCGGGGTTCTACCGGAGGAAATATGAGCAGGAGCTCAACAGGGGGTACGGCTATCTCCTGAAAAACGTCAAACCTGACGGCGGCATCTACGGTAAGGATCTGACCAACTATAACACCTCCATCTCAATGATGGCTCTCCTGGTGGCGAACCGACCGGAATACCAACCGGTCATCAAGAAGGCTCGAAACTATATCATCGGCTTGCAGGATGATTTCGGGAAGAAAGGGACGAGTGATGATCCGCTGGACGGCGGCATCGGGTACGGCGGGACCTACAAACATTCCGACCTGACCAATACGACCTTTGCCCTGGAAGCACTCCACTACAGCCGCTATCTGAAAAACGATGTTGTCGGTGACGCCGAAGCAAAAGAACTCAACTGGAACGCCGCGATCAAGTTCATCTCACGGACCCAGAATCTTCCCGGCTCCAATGACCAGAAGTGGGCCAGTGACGATCCGGACAACAAGGGGGGATTCGTCTACTTCCCGGAGGAGAGCAAGGCCGGAGAAGTCAAACTCTCCGACGGAAAGGTGGCCCTCAGATCCTACGGAAGCATGAGCTACGCCGGGATGCTGAGTTACATCTACGCCCAGCTTGACAAAAACGATCCCCGGGTCAAGGCGGTCTACCTCTGGCTGAGCCGCCACTATACCCTGGACGAAAATCCGGGGATGGGAAAAGACGGCCTCTATTTCTACTACCATACCATGGCCAAGGCGCTGAGCATCTACGGCGTGGAAAACCTGACACTGAAGGACGGGAGTAGCGTCAACTGGCGGAAAGAGCTCGCCAGGAAGCTCCTGAACCTGCAGAACGGCGACGGTTCCTGGGTCAATACCAACGGTCGCTGGTGGGAGAAAGACCCCGGGCTCGTCACTGCCTATGCGGTCATCACCCTGGAGATCATCTCCCGGGGATTGTAGGACGGCCATGGAGAGCATCCGGCAGGAATTCACCGTATCCTATTCGTACCCCGTCATCTTCACCCGAGACCTCTTCACCCCCGGGAACCCGATCCTGCCGGAGTTCCTTGCCGCCCGAGGGGAGGGGAGGGCCAGGATCGCTCTGGTGGTGGATTCGGAGGTGGCACGGCTCACGGTGGGTCTCCGGGAAAGGATCGATCTGTTCGCCGATCTCCACCGGGATCTCCTGGAATTCGTCGCCCCGCCGCACATCATCCCCGGGGGGGAAGGGTGCAAGAACCGTCCGGAAGAGCTTCATCGGCTTCATGCCCTGGTGGAGCAGGAAGGGCTCTGTCGCCACTCCTATATCATCGCCCTGGGAGGAGGAGCGCTGCTGGATCTGGCCGGTTATGCGGCGGCCACCGCCCACCGCGGCATTCGCCTGATCCGGATGCCAACCACGGTCCTGGCGCAAAACGATGCGGGGGTAGGGGTCAAAAACGGCGTGAACGCCTTTGGCCGGAAGAATTTTCTCGGGACATTCGCTCCCCCCTGCGCCGTCATCAACGATTTCGATTTCCTCCGGACACTGGAACAGCGCGACCAGCGGGCCGGCATTGCCGAGGCGATCAAGGTTGCCCTCATCAAGGATCGCCCCCTCTTTGACCGCCTGTACGCCCAGCGAGAGGAGCTGTCACTCTTTTCGCCGACGGCCGTGGAACGGTTGATCGTCGACTGCGCCCGAATTCATCTGGAACATATCCGTTCCTGCGGCGATCCCTTCGAATTCGGCACGTCACGCCCGCTGGACTTCGGTCACTGGACGGCGCACACGCTGGAAGAGCTGACCCACGGCGAACTGAGGCATGGCGAGGCCGTGGCCATCGGTATCGCCCTGGATTGTCTCTACTCCCACCGCCGATCGCTGATAAGTGACACTGAGTTACATCGGATACTGACCCTGTTGGAAGAGGTGGGCTTCACCCTGTATCACCCGGCCCTCAGGCGGTTCAACATCACCAAGGCGCTGCGGGAATTCCGGGAACATCTGGGGGGAACCCTCACCATCCCGCTTCTAAGGGGAATCGGAAACACGGTGGAAGCCCATGAGATGGATCTGGAACTGTACCAGGAGTGTATCTTCGCCCTGGCAGCCAGGGAAAGCAGGAGAGGAGAGCGTCATGAACAGCCGGAATAACCCTCTGTCGGCACGGGAGATCCTGGAGGGCTCGTTTCTTGAGAACCGGGCGCGTATTCTGGAAGTCGCCGCGTTCCTGGATCGGATTGAGCGGGCGGAGGGCGCACCCCAGGCTCACGACGACTACCGGTACCGTGCGCTGCTACGCGCCGTGGAGTGTCTCCTGAAACCGTCGGGAGAGGTAACGAAGGATATTCTGGAAAACCTCAGTGACCCGACGCCGGAACCCATTGAGTGCGCCGCCGGGATGAAGGGCGCGGTGGGAGCATGGAAGGGGGTGAAGGAGTGAACTTCATCGATCCCCATATCCATATGGTCTCCCGGACCACCGATGACTACCGTGCGCTGGCCCTGGCCGGCATTGGCGCCATCACCGAACCGGCCTTCTGGGCGGGCTTCGACCGGGGGAGCGCCCAGGGGTTCCGGGACTACTTCAACCAGCTCACGGTGGCGGAACCGGCCCGCGCCGCCAGGTTCGGCATTCGCCATTACTGCTGGATCTGCCTTAATCCCAAGGAGGCCGAGGATCTTTCCCTGGCCAGGGATGTCCTGGCGATCATGCCGGAATTTCTGGACCGACCCACGGCGCTGGGAGTCGGGGAGATCGGCCTCAACAAGAACAGCGTGAACGAAGTGGCGGTGCTGGAGCTCCAGATAAACCTGGCCGCCCGGCGGGACGAGCTGATCCTCGTGCATACTCCCCACCTGGAAGACAAGCTGAAGGGGACCCGTCTCATCATGGACGTTCTCCGGAACGAACCACGCATCAGGCCGGAACGGGTTCTCATCGACCACGCCGAAGAGCATACGGTGGGGGAGATCAGGGACCGGGGGTACTGGGTCGGGCTGACCCTCTATCCCGATTCCAAGTGCAGCCCCGCCCGGGCCGTGGACATCCTGGAACGGTATGGGACCGACCGGGTCTGGCTCAATTCCGCCGCCGACTGGGGAATCAGTGATCCCCTGGCCATCATCAAGGCCGCCAGCGAGATGCGGAATCGCCGACATCCCGAGGAGCTGATCAGGAAGATCTTTCATGACAATCCTGCGGCCTTCCTGAGCCAATGTCCCAAATTTATTACCCCGTGATCACCTACTGCACCAACATCCATCCCGGTGAGAGCTGGGAAGAGACCTTCGACGCCCTGCGTCGTCATCTCCCCACCATTAAAGCCGAATTTTCTCCCGCCGAGCCGTTCCCCGTTGGTTTGCGGCTACCCGCCCGCGCAGTGCGAGAACTGGACGAAACGTCCACCGGGCGGTTCATGGAGTGGCTCCTCCGGCATGATCTCTTCGTCCCCACGATCAACGGTTTTCCCTATGGAGCATTCCATGGAACGCGGGTCAAGGAGCAGGTCTACCTCCCCGACTGGCGGCAACCGGAACGGGTCGACTACACAATCGGAATCGCCACACTCCTGGACCGGCTGCTTCCGGAATCCGTCCAGGGTTCACTCTCCACGGTACCGATACGTTTCGGCAGGGAGCTCCCCACGGAGGAGCTGGCCGTGGTCCGGAAAAATCTCCTCCGGGCCATGGAGCATCTGGACCGTCTCCGTCAGCATAGCGGCAAGAGCATCCTCCTGGCGCTGGAACCCGAGCCGGGATGCACCCTGGAAACAACGGAGGATGTCGTCTCCTTCTTTCAGCGGATGGAGTTTCCTCATTCCCTCTCATGGACGCTGGGGGTCTGCCTGGACTGCTCCCATCAAGCGGTGCAGTTCGAATCTCCGGCGGAGATACTGGGAGCTCTTGCCGCTGCGGGGATACCGGTGGGAAAAGTTCAGATCTCTTCGGCGCTCCGGATACGTGATCCCGACCTCATCGCGCTGGAAAGATTCTGCGAGCCCGCCTATCTCCACCAGACGGTGGTCAGGGACGTTAAAGGGAAACTGTGGCGGTACGATGACCTCCCCCAGGCGCTCCGGCTCCACCCCTCCGGCGGGGGGGACGAGTGGCGGGTTCATTTCCATCTCCCGGTTTTCGTGGAAGGGATGCCGGGGTACGGAACCACCCGCTCTTTCATCGAATCGCTCCTCCCTCTCCTGGAGGACACGATGCTCCTGGAAGTGGAGACCTACACCTGGGAGGTCCTCCCTCCCGAACTCCGGATGAACAGCGTTGACGGTTCCATTGTCCGGGAACTGCAGTGGCTGAAAGGCGCCGTGGATGCAACGAACCGTCGTCCTTAACGTAGTCGGGCTATGCCGCTCCCTGCTGGGGGAGAGGACCCCGCGCCTGAACGAACTCGCCGGGGGGAGCGCCGACATCCGGGCGATCACCCCGGCCGTGACCTGCTCCATGCAGGCGACCTACCTCACCGGCAAGCTCCCCAGGGAGCATGGCATCGTGGGTAACGGCTGGTATTTCCGGGATCTGGGGGAGGTCATGTTCTGGTGTCAATCCAACCGTCTTGTTCAGTCGGAACAGATCTGGCAAAGCGGACGCCTACGGGACCCGTCGTTCACCTGCGCCAACGCTTTTTGGTGGTATAATATGGTGACGGACGTTGATTGGGCCGTGACCCCCCGTCCCCTCTACTGCGCCGACGGGAGGAAACTTCCCGACTGCTACAGCATTCCCCCCAACCTCCGGGAACGGTTTAACCGGGAGTTCGGCCAGTTTCCGCTCTTCCGGTTCTGGGGGCCTGCCACCTCCATCGCCGCCAGCAACTGGATCGCCAAGGCCGCCATGGCCCTGGAGGAACAGCATCGGCCCACCCTGCAACTGGTCTATCTCCCCCACCTGGACTACATCCTCCAGAAGGTCGGTCCCGGGGGGGATATCAGCCGGGACCTGGGGGAGATCGACACCCTCTGCGGCGAGCTCATGGACTTTTTTCGGGACCGGGGGTGCCGGGTGGTCGTCCTTTCCGAATACGGGATCACCCCGGTCTCCACCCCGATTCACCCCAACAGAATCCTGCGCGACGCCGGATTCCTGGGGATCAAGGTGGACCTGGGGCGGGAATACCTGGATCCCGGCGCCAGCCGGGCCTTCGCCGTGGCCGACCACCAGATCGCCCACGTCTACGTGAATGACGATCGGGATATTTCCGAGGTAAAGAAGTTGTTTACTGACGTGCCGGGTGTGGAGCGGGTACTGGATGAAGAAGGAAAGCGGGAATTTGGCCTGGATCATGCCAGAAGCGGGGAACTGGTACTCGTAGCCGACGAAAACAGCTGGTTTACTTACTACTTCTGGAACGATAACGGGCGGGCGCCGGATTACGCCCGTACCGTCAATATCCACGCCAAGCCGGGGTATGACCCCTGTGAACTGTTCCTTGATCCGAAGATGATGGCGCCCAAGGTGAAGATCGCCTGGGCCTTATTGAAAAAAAAGCTCAGCTTCCGCTACCTCATGGAAGTGATCCCCCTGGACGCCACTCTCATCAAAGGTTCCCACGGCCGGATGACAAAACGGCTCGCCGATGGTCCGATAGTTATGACCACCGAACCTCGTCTCATGGATGCGTCGGTGGTTGCCGCCGGGGATATCCGCGACCTGCTGCTGAAACATCTTTTCACCCCGTGACTCATATGCTCCTTAAGCGTGTCAAAGCGTACCTGGACCTCTGCCGGGTCAGTAACCTCCCCACCGTATGGACCAATGTCCTGGTGGCGCTCCTCCTGGCAGAGGGAAAGTTTTCCTGGCCGGATTTTTCCCTGCTTGCCCTCGCCCTGTCACTATTCTACTCCGGCGGGATGTGCCTCAACGACCTCTGTGACGCCGAAATAGACCGGCTGAAGCGCCCCACTCGTCCTCTCCCCTCGGGCCGTATTTCGCGACGTGGCGCCCGTCTCCTTACAGTTCTTCTGTTCGCGACAGGGTTCTCCCTTCTCGCGACGGCACCCCATCCCCAGGCGCTCCTGGCGGGGACCATCCTGCTACTTCTCATCGTCGCCTACGACACTCTCCATAACTCTCTGGATCTCAGCATCGTTTTGATGGCCGGTTGCCGCCTCATGCTCTTCGTTGTCACTGCATTGGCGGTCTCGGGCGAAGTCGGAATGAGTGTCCTATTCGCCGGGACTCTACAGTTCGGCTATGTCCTCCTGATCAGTGGGGTAGCGCGCCATGAAAAGAAGTTGAGTGAACCGTACGGAGCGCCGGTGGTGCCGATCATGCTTGCCGGCATCTCACTTCTGGACGGGGCCGTCGTGGCCCTCCTGGTCTCCCCTGTCTGGCTGTTCGCCGGCATCTGCGGGAGCGTAATAACTCTCACATGCCAAAAATTTGTTCGGGGTGATTAAGCGGGCGCAACTGTAAAGAATACCGACACCAGCAGCAACGAGATGTAAAGAAAACCGACACTTTCTTAATTTTACACACCGTTGTCAGAACGATGTTATTTCTTGGCGAGAGTTTACATAACAGAACAATCTCATCGAAGCCGCCCCACTCCACCCCCTCCGAGGAAATACGACAGTAATGTGACATCATTAGACAAACACACTTTTAGTGGTATACATATTGCATAAGCTTTCCGTTCACGCAATACCAAAACAAGGAGAAACCACTATGACATGGACACGAGCACTGGCGCTGGTTCTTAGCTTGGCTGCCCTGGCCTCCCCCGCCTGGGGCAGCTACGGAGCCGATGTTTCCTACACCTATCTACAAACGGGAAACCACTACATTTTCAACGTCAACCTGAATAATAGCTCCACAGCGCCCGACACAGCCTCCCTGGATTATTTCCGGATTATTCTTACTGCGGACCCGATCGTCGACAACTATACCAATGTCGCATGGAACAACGGCAAGGGATGGGCAACCTGGGAGGATCAACCCCTGGCCGGTTTTGGCGGGAACCCAGGAGCGCTTCATGCCGATGACTCAATCCTCGCCGCCGGCGGTGGCGGCATCGCCCACGGCTCCACCATCAACGGTTTTCAGTTCGCCTTTGACTACAGCGGCTCCGTTCTTCCCGCTCAGCAGCTTCTTTCCTGGCATGCCGAATATGGGACCAATCTGGGGGGTAACGGCATACCCCAGGGCGATCTCCAGAACCCCGACTACTGGATCATAGGCTCTGCCGATGGCAATCTTCGTTATAACGGAGGAGGGGCGTCCGTCCCGGAGCCGGGAACCTTTCTCCTTGTGGGCGCGGGGCTGGTGGGACTGGTGTATAGAAAAAAACGTCAGTAATTACGATTGATAACTGTAAAGGAGAAACTCATGAAAGAATACAGGTGGCGGATAGTATTCGCACTGCTTTTGGCGGTTCTGACCCTGGCGACGACGGTCATGGACGCTTCGGCAACTCTCATTGTTCGGGCCATGCCCAACGGTGTGACATCAAAGCTCACCCCGTGGGATAGCGGCCCCTATACTTGGCCGGGGAACAACCTGGAGCTGTGGGGAAACGTAACCTACACCGGCGCCGGCGCCCTCACCTATACCTGGGATTTCGGAGCGGGTGAAGGAGCAACCTCGGGAACGGTGACCAACGGCAACAACATCGTAGCCAACCATGCCTATGCCAGCGGTGGCTCCTACATTGCCAAGCTTACGGTAACCGACGGGACAGAGACCGACTCGGCGACGGTGGACATCGACGTGCTGCCACTGACCCTGGAATTCCAGAAGAACCTGGCCGTCCAGCGAGGACTCAAGTACCTCTACATGACCAAAACCGGCTATACGGTGAACAATTGCGCCGCTTACTACTGGGACGCCGAGGGGCGCTGGTTCGCCATTACCAATCTTGCCGTACTGGCCTTTGAGGACTACGGACACCGGGAAACCAACGACGCGACCGTCGACAAGAGCGATATCTATGCGAATGTGGTAAAGATGGGGCTGCGGATGATAACGGCGTATCTCGCTACGGAAAGCGCAGGTAACGACCCGGCAAATGGACAGTACGATTTGAATAACGACCTCTTGAGGGTCTACTCCACGGGCACCGGCTCCCGCAGTCTCTATGAAACCGGAATTCTGGCCATGACCATTGCCAACACCGCGACACCTGCCGTCGTAGTCGGGAGTTGCGGCAGCGCGGCGATTCGAGGGATGACCTACAAGCAGGTGCTGGAGGATGTGATCGACTGGCTGGCCTACGCCCAGGAAATCAGACCCGGCTGCCATGTCGGCGGGTGGCGCTACGGCGAACGCTACTGCTCAAGTGACAACTCCGTTTCCCAGTGGCCGGCACTGGGGATGAGCTCGGCGGCCAAGGCGCCCTTTGCGGTGGCTATTCCTGCTATGGTAAAAACCCGCTTGGCGTCGTGGATAGCCTCAAGTCAGGGGGTGAGTGGCGGTTTTGACTATTATCCCGGTTACAACTGGTTCAACATCGCCAAAACCGGCGCCGGCCTTGCTCAAATGACTTTTACCGGAAACGGTAATCTGGCAAACGCTCTTGGTTTCATGAACTTACACTGGAATGATAATGATGGCAATCCCTACAGCGATTACAGCAACCGCAGCGATCACTACTCCATGTACGCGGCCAAGAAGGGGCTTCAGGCCGCAGGCATTACCAATGTGGGTGCGCACAACTGGCAACAGGAGTACAACCAGTGGTATGTGAATAATCAGGTCAACGCCGGAACCAGCGGCGTCTACTGGCCCGCTTCCCAGCGTATCGGCTCCTCCATAACCACCACGGCATTCAGCCTGCTGGTCATGGCTCCCGGTCTGACGGAATTGCCACCGGTATCCGTGGCCGGCGCCGATCAGCAGGTTCCCCCGTTGGCTCCGGTGACATTCAACGGTTCCAGCTCCTATCACACCGACCCGGCGAAACATATTGTCAAGTACGAGTGGGACTTCAACTATGACGGGGTCACCTTCAATATCAACGCCACCGGTCCCATTGTTACCAAGAGCCCCGGCTACACCCTTTCGGGTGTCCCCTCCAAGCAGTACACCGTTGCGCTCAAGGTTACCGATGACAGCAGTCCTGCTCTCACCTCCTTCTCCACCCTGATCGTGACGGTCAGTGTGAACGATCAGGCCCCGGTGGCCAACCCCGGCGGACCGTACCTCGGCGCGGCGGGACTGCCCATCACCTTTGACGGCTCCCTGTCCCACGACGCCAACGTAAGTGGTGGCGCCAACCCCATCTGCCCCGGAGGAGCAGTGACTCCAAGCGGCTGCGATGAAATCGTACGCTACGAATGGAACATTGACGGGAACATCCTGCTGGGGAAAACCGTCAACTACACCTTCGGCAGCACGGGCACAAGGAACGTATCTCTCAAGGTGACCGACAGCTTCGGCGCCAGTGCGGCACAGAGCGTCAACGCGACGACAGTGGCGGTTTCCGACCTCTACCTGGTGAGCTATGTCCCGACGGTGGACTCCTATAACCGGGTGACCAAGCGCTGGACCAAGGGGTGGAAGGTCGGCATCAGAAATCGTGGCAATGGCGATGCCACCGGCGTAACCGGTGTCCTCACCGGCGCCAGCATCCCGCCGAATGTCACGGTCATGGACGGAAAGGTGACGTGGGGCACCGTACCTTTTGGAACGACGGTCCTGAGTGGCGACGACTTCCAGATCAGCTTCCCCTTGGGAACCAATCCTCCGGACCTGTCAAAGATCACGTGGGACGTTCAGTTTACTGACGGACTCGGAACACAGCATGTCATCAGGAACTTGCCCCAGTAGGCGTAAATAGCCATGATTATTAGACTAAAATGCCGGCCCCGGGCCGGCATTTTAGTCTCCCTTCCGGGAAAAACCATTTTCAGCTTTCCATCGGGAGAGCATAAGATAATTCTTGACAAACTCCGCACTCTCCTTTAGAAGTGACAATGTAGCAACCGTACATCCATACGGATTCTCGCCACATTCGCATACACAATTTCTTATCAAGAGCGACCGAGGGACGGGCCCTACGACGTCGCGGCAACCTCCATCACGGAAGGTGCCAATTCCCGCGGAAACGGGCGACCGTTTTCGGAAGATAAGGAAGAGTGAGACCTGACAAGGAATCCTCTTCCGCACCCCGGAAGGGGATTTTTCTTTGGGAGGAGCAACATGAAGATCGCGACGCAGGCAACACAGATCGGACTGGAGACGAACAGCCGTACCGGAGCCGTCTCCGTCCCCATCTACCAGACCGCCACTTTCCGCCACCCGGGACTGGGACAGAGCACCGGCTACGACTACAGCCGCTCGGGAAACCCCACCCGGCAGGCGCTGGAGGAAGGGATGGCCCGGCTGGACGGCGGAGCACGAGGCTTCGCCTACTCCACGGGGATGGCGGCCATCACCAGCCTTCTCTTCCTCTTCAAAAGCGGCGACCATCTGGTGGTCACCGAGGATCTCTACGGCGGCACCTACCGGTTGTTCGAGCAGTGCCTCCAGCAGTACGGCCTCACCTTCTCCTACGTGGACAGCTCGGACCCCGAAGCGGTCCGGAAGGCCATTCGCCCCGAAACCCGGGCGCTCTTCGTGGAGTCCCTCACCAACCCGCTCCTCAAGGTAGCGGACATCGCCACCCTGTCAGAGTTATGCAAGGCGCGGGGGCTCCTCCTCATCGTGGACAACACCTTCCTCACCCCCTACCTCCTCCGACCGCTGGATCTGGGGGCCGATATTTCCCTCTACAGCGGCACCAAGTACCTCTCAGGCCACAATGACACTCTCTCCGGCCTGGTGGTGGTAAAGGATCCGGCCCTGGCGGAGAAGGTCTACTTTCACCAGAACTCCATCGGCGCGGTGCTGGGCCCCCAGGATGCCTGGCTCACGATCAGGGGAATCAAGACCCTCTCCGTCCGGCTGGACCGGCAGCAGGAAAACGCCGGGAAGATCGCCCGGTGGCTGGAGAGCCATCCCCAGGTGGAGAAGGTACACTATCCTGGGCTGGCCGATCACCCCGGCCACCAGCTGATGAAACGGCAGGCCCGGGGTTTCGGCGCCATGATTGCCTTTCAGGTGACCGACCCCGCCCTGGTGGAACAGCTTCTGATGAAAACTACGATCATCTCCTTTGCCGAGAGCCTGGGTGGGGTGGAGAGTCTCATCACCTTCCCGGCGGTGCAGACCCACGCCGACATCGAGCCGGAGAAGCGGGAGCGGTTGGGGATCACGGCCGGGCTCCTTCGGCTCTCCGTGGGAATCGAAGATGTAGACGATCTCATCGCCGACCTCGCCGCAGCCTTTACAGGCTGAGCGAGAGACTAATTCAGCACCAGGCAAAATGCTTTTCACACGGATTTAACGGATGACACGGATCAAGGCGGATTAAACCTTTGCCCTGATAAAAAAAGAGGCTGTTTTTTTGTTATATCCGTTTGATCCGTCTAGATCCGTGTCATCCGTGTGCCGTTTTTCCCCAACTCATACTGCTCCCGGAGGAATAATCTATGGATATCGCCACCCGTCTCATCCATACCGGCGCCTCGGTGGAACCGGTGCAGGGGGCGCTCAGCGTCCCCCTCTACCACGCCTCCACCTATGCCCAGCCCTCCCTGGAGAGTTTCGGCCGCTGGGATTACGCCCGCTCCGGCAACCCCACACGCCATGCCCTGGAGGAAGCCGTCGCCGCCCTGGAGGGTGGGTCCGTGGGATGCGCCTTCGGCTCGGGAATGGCCGCCACCTCCTCAACGCTCCTCCTGTTTCAACCGGGGGACCACCTGGTGGTCTGCGATGATGTGTACGGTGGGACCTTCCGGGTCATGACCAAACTCTTCGCCCAGTGGGGGCTCACCGTCACCTTCGTGGACGCCACCGAAACAACCAACATCGCCGCAGCCCTCAGGCCCAACACCAGGGCGCTCTTCCTGGAGACCCCTTCCAACCCGCTGCTCAAGATCATCGACCTTCGGGCCGCCGCGACCCTGGCCAGGGAACGTGGAGTGTTGACCATCGTGGACAACACCTTCATGACCCCCTACTTCCAGCGTCCCCTGGAGCTTGGGTGTGACATCGTCATCCACAGCGGCACCAAGTTTCTCAACGGCCATAGCGACGTGGTCTGCGGCTTCGCCGTCACCGCCGACCCTACCCTGGGGGAGCGGCTCCGCTTCGTCCAGAACGCCTTCGGCGCGGTCCTTGGCCCCAACGACGCCTGGCTGACCCTTCGGGGGTTACGAACCCTCAAGGTTAGGATGGAGGAGAGTCAAAAAGGGGCCAAGACCATCGCCTCGTGGCTTGCGGACCACCCCCGCGTCAGTCAGGTATGGTATCCCGGCCTCCCCGGCCATCCCGGCTACGCCGTGCACCAGTCCCAGGCCTCCGGTCCCGGCGCGGTGCTCTCCTTCCAGCTGGACTCCTTCGAACTCACGAAGAAGGTACTGGAAGGGGTGAGACTCATGGCCTTTGCGGTAAGTCTGGGTGGTGTCGAAAGCATCCTCTCCTACCCGGCCAAGATGTCCCATGCCGCCATGCCGGCTGAAGAGCGGGCGCTCCGGGGGATCAGCGACTCCCTGGTCCGGCTCTGCGTGGGGCTGGAATCCCCCGACGATCTTATCGCGGAACTTGACCGGCTGATGAATTCCTGATACTTCATGAAGCAGGGAAAGGAGGAGAACATGAAAACGATTATCGCGACGCTCCTGCTCCTCCTGACGCCCCACTTCTGCCCCGCCCAGGCCGTCTCACCTGTTCGGACCGTATCCTCCGTGGAGCTGACGCGCTACACGGGGCTCTGGCACGAAATCGCCCGTTACCCCAACTTCTTTCAGGAGGGGTGCCGCGACAGTACGGCTACCTATACCCTCACCTCCGACAACGAGATGGAGGTTGTCAATCGCTGCATCAAGGGGACCAAGCAGTCGGAAGTCAAGGGGCGTGCCTGGCTGGTTGACCCTGCCGAACCGGCCAGACTCAAGGTCACCTTCTTCTGGCCCTTCCGGAGTGATTACTGGATCATCGATCTGGGGGAAAACTACGAATACGCCGTGGTGGGAACGCCGGACCGGAAATATCTCTGGATACTGGCACGCCAGCCGAAGCTTTCACCGGAGCTGTATGCCGGTATTCTCCGGAGGGTCGAGCAGCAGGGATTCGATCCCGCCAGGCTCCGGTAAACAACAGGTGATACTGCGCCGTACCATAACGAGGAACTAGCATGTCCGACAACGATTGCCGCGTCACCCTGATGGCTGTTGCCACGCCGCTCTTTGCCGAAAAAGGATTTCACGGAGTAAGCGTTCGGGAGCTGGCCAAGGCCGCCGGCATGAACCTCTCCATGATCTCCTACTATTTCGGCGGCAAGGAGGCTCTCTACGCCGCCGTCCTGTCCCAGCAGTTCGCCACCCTGGGACAGGTGACCGACATCAAGGCGCTGGCCATGGATCCCCTGGGGAAATTTGAACGGTATATCCGCTCCACGGTGGAGCGCTACCGAAAGAATCCCTACCTCCTCCGCTTCTACACCAGCGAGTTGACCAACCCCACCCCCAGTTTCCAGCTCATCGTCAAGCCGGCCATCCGCGAAGTTCTCGTGGTGCTGCAGGAGATTTTCAACGAAGGGCTCGCTGCCGGGCAATTCCGCCAGGGGCTCGACCCCATGGACACGATTCTGGCCCTGGCCGGTATGATCAACTTCTACTTTCTCCTGGAACCGGTTACCCAGGAGATGGTGAACCATGCCCCCCAGCGGGACGAGGTCCTGGTGAATCACCTCATGGACATCTTCACCAGGGGAGTGGCTGTTTAATTGACAATGGACAGTTGATAATTGACAATTACCCCCTCCCCCATCTACTTCCGCCATCAATTATCCATTGTCAATTGTCAATTGTCAATTGTCCATTATCAACTGTCAGCCGCACCGGCAGCCGAGTAACGAGGGAGATCCCCGCCGGCGAAACATCCGCACGGTAAGCGAGAGCTTCCACGCCGACGGTCACCGCTTCCCGCAGGAGTACGCCATAGCGTGGATCGATCCGGTCGGCTGGAGCCATGGCCCGACAGTCTCCCCGCTGCACCACGTAGAAGATTACCCCCCGTTCCCCGCTCCGGACGACATCCATCAGTTCGATGAGATGCTTCTGCCCCCGCAGGGTCACGGAATCGGGGAAGAGGGCTAGGCCATCCTCGGCCAGGGTGACGTTCTTTACCTCCACCCAGCATCTCCCCCCCTCTCCCGTCAGGAGAAGGTCCAGACGGCTGTCCCCCCGCGTGACTTCGGGGCGAATGGATTCATACCCCTGGAGCTCCGCCACAACACCCCCCAGGATCCCCTCCCGGACCAGCGTCGGGGTGATCCCCGTATTCACTCCGATCCAGCAGCCATCTACCTGCACCAGTTCCCAGGTGTGGGGGTACTTCCGTCCGGGGCGATCCGAACGGGAGAGGATGACGGGGCTTCCCGGAACGGCGCATCCCGTCATGCTCCCCGAGTTGGGACAATGCACGGTGATGGTCTCTCCGGAAGCCAGGATCACGTCGGCCAGGAATCGCTTGTAGCGTTGAATGAGAACGCCGGTGAGAAGATTTTCGGGTAAGTTCATAGAACTATCTTCACCCGTCCCACCAGCGCCCCCGTCTGGAACGTCACATCCCGCAGCGTCACGAAGTCCAGGGGGTGAACCCCCTTCACCGATGCGCCGAACAACGGAGCCAGTTTCGGTATCCGGGCCAAGTCGCAGATGATGCTCCCTGCCTGCCAGGTCAGGAACGGGACTCGCCCCACGATCCTGGCGGTGACCCAATCGAGGGAAAAAGGCTTCACCTCGTCGGCCTTCAGTACCAGATATCTCCCTTCCGGGGTGAAATCCACCCGCTGGAGGGTGAGCCGGGCCGAAAAAGAGATGTCGAAAGGGAGCGGCCGTTTGCGCACCTTGCCGGTGATCTCGCCATAGCCGTCATGGAACCGGATCTCCAGCTCCCGGATGTCGTCCTCCTCCCCCGTGGAGACCAGTTCCCGCTGGAACAGCTCCTCGGTTATCCGAAACTCCCGCTTGGTGAAGAGCTCCCGCAGATTCTGCTCCTCCATGAACTGCCGCAGGAGCGGGTTGGATATCTTGTTAAAAATTTTCAACATTAGGTGCTCCCCTTCCGTTATAGATCACTCCCCCCCGGGTTGCATACGCGCGGAGCACCGCCACGGCTTCATCGCGACAGCAGTCGCGAACAACCTTTATCCCTCGCCGTTCCAGAGTCCCCACCCACTCCGCCGGCTTGTCCCCCTCGTCGAACCCGATCTCCTCCACGTCTCCCCCCCGCGCCCCGCAGAGGAGCCGTCGCACCCCCGACCAGGGGAGGGCGCCGAGACACATGGCGCACGGTTCGGCGCTGGTCACCAGCTCGCACGCCGGGATTCCGGGAACGCTCAGATCAAAGGTTTTGAAAACCTGCTGAGCCAGCACCAGAGCCACCATCTCGGCAAGGAGGATGGAACATACCCCGGAGGTGACCAGATTTACTCCGGCAGCCACCAGCCGCCCGCTTTCAATCTCGAAGATGGCGGCGCCGAAGGGACCGCCGGTCCCCCGTTCCACATTCAGCCGGGCAAGAGCGATAGCCAATCGCACCCGCTCTTCCGGCGTGGGGAGGAAGGTCTCACCCGAGCCAAGATACTCCCCAATCCAGGGGGGGAGAGTTATGGTAATCGTGTTCAAGTTCAAGTTCACGTCACGCCCCGTATCGTTCCGAGTTCTTCCCACATCACATCAGGACCTGTACTTGTAGGGGCGCCCCTTGCGGGCGCCCTGTTGCCGTCACCACGGTGTCACTGTCGACAACAAAAAAAAAATCAAACCCGGATACCCGCGAGGGGCATCCCTACAAAATCAACACCTGCAGACACCAAACCCGGATACCCGCAAGGGGCATCCCTACGGAATTCTACCGCGACTCCTTGAACAACTTCTCCCTTAGCTCCTCATCGTAGATGCTTTCCTCTATGGCGTCCCGCCCCCAGGGGACCTTGCTCCGGATCAGAACCCTCCCCGCTCCGCCGGCGATGGCCTCCATGTCGCTCCAGAGGGCGTTGCGCAGTGCATGCAACTCTCCCTCTTCGGCTTTCCCCCCCTGGGCTATGTCCCGGCAGCGGCCACAGAGGAGCGCCAACAGTTCAGGAGCCGGCACTTCACCGGGAGAGTACTCCCATGGCCTCAAATCATCCTTCGCCCCGCACCATTCGCAGGCAAACTTGGCCCGCTTCCCCAGGATCTTGCCATAGGACGCCACCAGTTCCTTCTGCTCCCTGTTCCCATCATACCCTTTCGCCATGGGTCACCCCTCCGCAGCCGTCATTGCCGCTGAAAATACCACGTCGGCTTTACCGTGGGAACAAAAACCGCACCCGGTTCTGAGAGGAAGTTCAGGGAAGAATCAGGCAAAAATAAAGTCCCACCGTTACGGTAACAGTCAACCCCGCCGCCGGTATCAGCCGGCTGCGCCGATTTTTTCGGCGGACGCGACTTTTCCGGACGGGCGGGAGCGCCGCCAGACGCTTTGGTTTCCATGAATCACTCTGGGGGAAGGACGGGAGGAGGAAAGGGAAAGTCGGCTAAACCGTTAGACACGTATCAGGGCTACAGCTGGAATCTTCAGGAAGGACATGAACTTGAAAAGAAAAGTTAACCGGTCTACCACTCTACACGCACAGGATAACGGCTGATGTGTGTATCCGGGGTAAGTATCGTCATGCCTTCGGCTATGGCTTGACAGATAATAATGCGGTCAAATGGGTCTTTGTGATACTCCGGCAGGCGTGATAATTGAAGCACGGCGGCTTCATCAAGTGGCAGGCTCTCTATCCTGTGTCGAATCCGGTTATTTTTGATGAAGTCATGCGGTCGTTCCGGAAGAGGCAATTTGCCAATGTTGTGCTTAACGATTATCTCCCATGCTGAAGCTACACTTAAATGTATATCATTTGCCGGATCTTCAAACAGGCGACGGGCGTTCAAGGATAGTTCGGGACTGTCTGAGACAAGCCAGAGAAATGAACAGGTATCCAACAGGATATTCATGGCGTGATGCCGGAAAACAGGGCGGTGATCTCTTCCGGTAATTCCTCAAAAAATGAGGTTGGCACCTCAAATGTTCCCTTGGCGAGACCAATTGGGCGCTTTGTCATCACTCTACTCATGATGGGGCGGATTTCCGCCACCGGTTTGTTCCGTTTACAGAGAATAAAGCTCTCTCCCTTTGCGACCTCATCAAGGTAACGGGAAAAATGGGTCTTAGCTTCTTGAACGTTTATAGTTATCATAGTGGTTGTATACTAAACCATAAAGTTGACCAAGTCAAGAATGTTGCCTACGCACTCCCCCCCCACACAACCCCACGGCAAACCGCAATCCTTCATCACTTATAAGTCTCTCGCCCCCCCTCACGTCCATTGTTATCAAGGACATTGATGCCCCGGTGACGGAGATATCTGCAAGAGCTTTGATACACGAGCCATGGGAACTGGGGTTCTGCTTTGCTCTACGCTCTCTGCGAGAGACCGCCTTTCCGGTTGAGCAGTGTGGCGCCGGCCTCCACGTGGCCAAGTTGCGTGTAACACGGGGTTGCCCGTTGACAAATCCGCCGGAGCTTATTACATTGGCTCGGCAGACTCATACCACGAACAGGAGGCTCCCATGTTCACCCCAGCGTACCGTTTAAGCCGGCTTATACCGGTGGCTCTGCTTCTGACAACCCTTACGTTCTCCCCGGCATCCGCCAAGGGGATCGGCCCCGACTTCGTCGACCTGGCCAAACAACTGAAACCCACCGTCGTCAACATCAGCGCGGCCAAGCATCCCCAGCCCCAGCAGCACCAAACCCGCCGTCCCCAGATCAACCCTCAGAACGATCCGTTTCAGGATTTCTTCGACCAGTTCTTCAACAACCAGCCCCAGCTCCGCCAACGGGAACAGCGAAGCCTGGGCTCAGGCTTCATCATCAGTGATGACGGCTATATCCTCACCAACAACCATGTGGTGGCGGGGATGGATGAGGTAAAGGTGAAGATCGCCATCCCCGGCGACCAGGGGGAGTACAAGGCGGTCGTCAAGGGGAGCGACGAAAAACTGGATCTGGCGCTCCTGAAGATTGAAGCCAAGGAAAAACTCCCCTTCGCCCCCTTGGGGGACAGTGACAAGATCGAAGTGGGGGAATGGGCAATGGCCATCGGCAACCCCTTCGGCCTCTCCCAAACCGTCACCGCCGGAATTATCAGCGCCATGGGACGGGTCATCGGCAGCGGCCCCTATGATGACTATATCCAGACCGACGCCTCCATCAACCCCGGCAACTCCGGAGGCCCCCTCTTCAACCTTCAGGGCCAGGTCATCGGGATCAACACCGCCATCATTGCCGGCGGGGGCGGGGGGATCGGCTTTGCCATCCCGGTGAATATGGCCAAATCGGTGGTCAATCAACTGCGGGATTCAGGGAAGGTGACCCGCGGCTGGATGGGGGTCTCCATCCAGCCGGTAACCCCGGAGCTGGCCAAGGCCTTCACCCTGGGGAGTGAAAAGGGGGCGCTGGTGGCCGATGTCTCCAAGGGTAGTCCGGCGGAAAAGGCGGGGATCAAAAACGGCGATATCATCCTGGAGTTCAACGGCAGGGCCATCAAGGAGATGAACGAACTTCCCAAAATTGTGGCTGCCACCGTGGTGGGGAGCAAGGTCCCGGTGAAACTCTTCCGGGACGGGAAAATCGAAAGTGTGACCCTCATGGTGGAGAAACTGGCCGACGGGAGCGACGGCGACACCACGGGGGCAGCCAGCTCGGAACGGCTGGGAATGGTAGTGAGCGAACTGAACAAGGAGCTGGCCGCCAAGCTGGGAATCAAGGAGAGCAGCGGCATCGCCGTCACCGAGGTTAAACCGGGTGGTGTGGCCGAGAACGTGGGAATCAGCCAGGGGGATCTGATCCTGGAGGTGAACAACGTGAAGATCACCACCGTAGCGGCCTACGAGAAGGCGGTCAACGCGGTCAAGAAGGGTTCGATCATGAACATACGCCTTCGTCACGGCAACAGTTTCCGCTACGTGGCGTTCACCGTGGAGTAGGGAGAAACCTCCCGATAGATGACGCAGCGCCCCCGGACGGAACCACCGCCGGGGGCGTTGCTGTTTAATTCAGCTCCTTTACAACACGGACCCAGCATGATAGCATATGTTTAGGCATATGCTGGCCATGGAGGTTGTCATGCAGACTTCACGTCATATCAGGCTGTTTCGCAACGGCGCCAATCAGGCGCTTCGTATCCCTCGTGAACTTGAACTGACGGGGACGGAAGCCCTTATTCGCAAGGAGGGCGAATGTCTCATCATAGAACCGTTGAAGAAACCTTCCCTGTTGACGTTACTGGCTACCTTGCGCCCTCTGGACGAAGAATTTCCGGAAATTGAGGACCCTTACGTGACGGATGAAGAGGTATTCTGAGGTGGGTCGACCTCGTTATCTCCTTGACACGAACATCCTGTCTCACCTGGTGAAAGAGCCGTCGGGCATCGTAGCGGACCGGATCAGAGTCGTCGGAGAGCGCGCGGTATGCACCAGCATTGTAGTTGCCGGTGAACTTCGTTTCGGTGCGGTGAAAAAGGGTTCCGCGAGGCTAACCGCTCAGGTGGAGGCTATCCTCTCAGCTCTGAACATTCTGCCGCTGGATGTCCCGGCAGACAGTCATTACGCCGATATTCGTGTCCATCTGCACCTCACCGGACAACCCATCGGCCACAATGACCTGCTTATCGCCGCCCATGCCCGCTACCTTGGCCTCATCATGGTAACCCATAACGAGGGAGAATTTTCCCGGGTTCCCGGGTTAATCGTTGAGAATTGGCTCCCCTGACGTCAGCGCACAAAAAGACGCCCCCTTATCCATTGTCCGTTGTCAACGACAGCTTATCCGTCGGTTACAGTCCGCGATACTGGAACCGGAAATGAGAAAGCAGATGGAGATCGAAGATGGCATTCTTGATGATTTTGAGGATATGCAGCGTGAGATACTGAACCTGAGGCAGAAAGCGGCGGAAGCTCGGCGAGAGACCGACGAGGCGAATCGAAAAACAGTCGAAGCCGAGCGAGAGGCAAACGAAGCGAGGAAAACTATCGCACGCAACCTTAAAACGGCGAGCGTCGCGATATCGACTATCATGCAAGCGACCGGTTTGAGCCGGGATGACGTTGAAAATAGTTGATTTCGCCCCCTTGTGGTCGCCTGCATGGGGATTTGCGTCACCACCGGCAACAGCCCCGAACTCTCTCGTCAAAACCGTTATAGTTCGATACGGCCCGACATTCACAAAACCGCTTCATCTCCCCCCCCCTCCTGTGGTACAGTGCGCCGAAACCACCCATCGAGGCGCCTCATGCAGTCCTTTATCCTGATCGATTCCCCACTCTATCTCCGGGCGGAGGAGCTACCCTCTCCCACGCACTGGCCGGCGCTCTTCGGTAATGACAATCCCCTGGTCCTGGAGATCGGCGCGGGAACCGGCGATTTCGTCGCCAAGACTGCGGCGGATCACCCGCACCGGAACTTCATCGCCATTGACTACTACAACAAGGGGTGTTTCAAAACCTGTCGCCGACTGGAAAAACTGGGTCTTACCAACGTCCGGGTCCTACGGGAAGAAGCCCGGCAATTTCTCCTGGAGCGGATCTCCCCGGGCTCCCTGGTGGCGGTGCACATCAACTGTCCCGACCCCTGGCCCAAGAAACGCCACCGGAAAAGGCGGCTGGTGAACCGGGAGTTTCTGGTGTTTCTCCTCCCCTATCTTGCCCCCGGCGGCGACTTCTACTTCGCCACCGATTTTGATGATTACGGTATCGACGTGGGGGAGTTCATGCCAGGGGTGGAGGGGATGACCAACATCCTTGCCCCTGACCCCCTCCGATACCAGCTGGAAGGGTACCACCTCTCCCGCTACATGGAGAAATTCATGGCCCAGGGAAAGAAGATCCATTACATCCACTACCGGAAGGTGAACCCATGTCCCGCTATCTGACGGCTGAAATTCCCGGAACGGGAGGGCTCTTCAAGGAGACCGACGAGGATTTTCGCGTCACCGAGATCCCCGCCTACCTCCCCTGCGGCGAAGGTGAGCACCTTTACCTGGAGATTGAGAAACGGGGGATCACGACCCCCGAAGCGATCAAGAGGATAAGTCGCGCCCTGGGGGTTCAGGAACGGGAGATCGGCTACGCCGGGATGAAGGATAGCAAGGGAATCACCCGGCAGACCCTCTCCCTCCCCCGGGTTCGCCCGGAGGTCGCCCTGGGGCTGGAGCTCCCCGGCATCACCCCCCTGAACGCCGTCTTTCACAAAAACAAGCTCCGGCTGGGGCATTTGCGGGGAAACCGGTTCCGGATACTGGTTCGCGGCGTCACCCAGGGCGCCGCGGAGTACGCCGGTGAAACCCTCAGGATACTGGAGCAGCGGGGAGTTCCCAACTTCTTTGGCGCTCAACGGTACGGCGTTCAGGGGAATTCGCACCTCATCGGCGCGGCTCTCCTCCGTCGGGATTTCCGGGGTGCGGTGAATGCTCTCATGGGGGATCCGGCAGGGATTACCGACGCGCGGTGGCGGGAAGGGGTGGAGGCATACCATCGGGGGGAGTACGAAGAAGCGGTTAGGCTCCTTCCCGGATTCTGTCGCACCGAGCGAGAGGTGGCCCAGCGCCTCGCCCAGCGCCCCGACTTCTTCGAGGGTGCGCTGCGGGCCGTCAACCCCCGGCTGCAGAAGCTCTATCTCTCCGCCCTTCAATCGTGGCTCTTTGACAAGCTGCTGGAGGAACGGCTCCCCACCTTCGACACGGTGGAGGAGGGGGATCTTGCGTACCGGCACGACAACGGAGCCTGCTTCCTTATCACCGATGCCGCCGCCGAAGCCCCGCGGGCAGCCAGACAGGAGATCTCCCCTTCAGGGCCTCTCTTCGGCTGCAAGACCACCCCTCCCGCCGGGATCGTACGGGAACGTGAGGAACGAACACTGGCGGAGGAGGGACTTTCACCGGAGCAGTTCGACCTTCCCGGCGGCCTCCGGATGGAAGGGGAACGCCGTCCTTTCCGGATTCTGCTGGAAGGTACGGAAATGTCCCAGGAGGGGAGCGACCTCGTCCTCTCCTTCACTCTGCCCAAGGGGGCTTACGCCACGGTTGTGCTGGGGGAAATAATTAAGTGCTACTAATTTTTTAGGACATTCATTCTAAAACGGCTGTCAATCACGCGGAGACTCGGATCGCGGAGAAATTCAAGACGTTAGGAGCCATGATGCCAGGACCGGTCAGGTGAAAGAAGATGCAACAGTAATCACCTTGTTTTGCTTGGCTTTCTCCGCGTCTCCGCGTGCAACTGCTTTTTTGCGTTCATCCCAAAAAAGCTGTCCCTCGCAGAGTTCGCAGAGAAAAACTCGGTAAATCATAAAGATATGAATCATATGCCGGCAGAGGATCATCACCTGATCAGTGAAAATCTTGTCGAACTTAACTAGCTGACCTTCTTGGTTTCTCTGCGAGCACTGCGAGAGAAACTGCTTTTTTTAGGTTCATATGTTTTGATTCTGTGATCTGTGGCGAGCTGCATTTTCCGGATTTATGCCCGGCAGATACAGTATTTACGCATCCGGGCGCGCAGGGTGCTGGGGTTGAGCCCCAGGATGACCGCCGCCCCCTCTTTCCCCTCCACGCGCCATCCGGTTTTTTGGAGCACCCTGAGGATATGGTGCTGTTCCAGTTCGGCCAACTCCTTGATAGCTTCCCCCTCCGCCCCCGGTCTACTCCGCGACCGATCCCGCCAGTCGAAGATCTCCAACGCCTTCCCCGAACTGGTGATTACCCCCCGCTCAACAATACTCTCCAACTCCCGCACGTTGCCGGGCCAACTGTACCGTGAAAAATTATCCAGGGTATCCTTTGAGACGGTCTCGATCTCCTTCCCCATTTTTTTGTTGAATTTGGCGACGAAATAAGAGACGAGAAGCGGAATATCTTCCTGACGTTGCCGGAGGGGTGGAACCAGGATGGGGAACACATTGAGACGGTAGAACAGATCTTCCCGAAACCGACCGTTACGGATCTCATCTTCAAGGTTCCGGTTGCTGGCCGCGATGATTCTGACGTTGACCTTTATCGTGCGGGGCCCCCCCAGACGCTCGAACTCGCCGTCCTGTATGACCCGGAGCAGCTTGCATTGCAGATCCAGCGGCATCTCGCCGATTTCGTCAAGAAAGATGGTCCCCCCGTCTGCCAGCTCGAACCGCCCGATCTGCCGTTCATTGGCGCCAGTAAATGCTCCCCGTTCACGCCCGAAGAGCTCGCTTTCGATGAGACTCCCCGGCAGGGAGGCGCAGTTCACCGTTATCATGGGGCGCTCCTTACGGGTACTCCTGCTATGAATGGCACGTGCGACAACCCCCTTGCCGACCCCGGTCTCTCCCGTGAGCAACACGGTGGCGTTCATGGGCGCCACCTGTTTGATCTTGAGGAAGACAGAGGAGATGGCGCTGCCGCCCCCGATAATATCGCCGAAATTGTATTGTTGGGCATCCTCCTGGCGCAGATAGATATTTTCCGCCTGGAGCCGATCCTTCAGCTCCGTTATTTCCGCATACGCATCAAGGAGTGACCCTTCGGCCCTGCTCCGTTCGCTGATTTCATGGGTGAGCTGTTCCACGGCCCGGCTCAACTCTCCGGTCCGTTCGGCAACCCTCAATTCCAGATCATCGTGAACTCGAAGGAGCGCACCCTCGGCTTGCCGGCGTCCGGTAATATCCAGAACCGCCGCGCGACACTCCTCCCCCGAACCGAAGGCAACGGCCTCGATCTGTACAAAAAGCGGGGAACTCCCCTCCCGCACAAGCTCCACTTCACACGAGCAGTTACCCTCTCCGGCAAAGACCTTCCCAAGATAGTCACTGAAGCGTGGTCGGACCTCATCGGCGACATACTTCCCGAATCGCCGGCCGATGAGCCTGGAGCGTTCACACCCCAGGTAGGTGGCGCCGGTCAAATTGACGCTTCCGATGGCTCCGTCCCGCCCCAGGGTAAAATACCCCACCGGCGCGAAATCGTAGAGATCGGCATACCTCTCCAGCGTCACCTCCACCTCGTACCTGGCCCGCTGAAGCTCGGCGTTCTGCATCTCCAGTTCGATCTGGTGGACCTGCAGTTCCTGAAGCAGTCGCTGGGCGGCATCCTTGCTATGGAGCTGCTCCCCTTCAGGCGCATCCGGTTCCAGCAGCTCCTCGGCACGACGACACAGGGAAGGGGGCGGCTGGACCGTTTTGCCTGAATGATCAGCACCCTGCCGGTTGCCGTTTCCCATTGCTACTCACTACCCTTCAGGAGCACCTTGAATCGGTCATTCTCCTCCCGCAGCACCGACTCCAGTTTTTTGGCTGCGGTGATTTCCGCAAAGGTGATGACCACGCCATCGATGACATCGGCCACGGTGCGGTAGGGCATGATCCGCACCGAGAACCATCGCCCGTCACCCGTGGAGACCTGTTTTTCGGAAAAAAGGAGGCTTCGCACGACCTCCCCCGCGACTTCGGTCAGTTCCGGATACAGCAGATCGCTGGCGATATCGGAGAGCGGCCGCCCTACATCACCGGGAAGGAGTTTGAAGAGCCGGTTCGCCCCGGAGGTAAATCGCCGGAGGTTAAGCTCCTTGTCCAGGAAGATGGTTACTATCTCGGTACTGTTGAGCAGATTTTTCATGTCGCTGTTCAGTCGGGCCAACTCGTCCATCTTAAACTGTTGTTCGGCGTTTACCGTCTGCAGCTCTTCGTTGAGAGACTGCATCTCTTCCCGCGAAGTCGTCAGCTCCTCGTTGGTGGACTGCAACTCTTCATTGGTGGACTGCAACTCCTCATTGGTGGATTTAAGCTCTTCCTGGGAAGACTGCATCTCCTCGCGGGTCCCCTGCAGCAGTTCTCGGAGATGCTGGACTTCCTGCGTCAGCTCCAGCAACCGGGCCGCTCCGCCCGGTATCCCCTTGCCACGACCGGCACCCTTTGGCGCCGGTGGGGAAGCCACATCGGTGAAGACGATCATGACCATTCCCCGCAGCGCCTCCGGCTCGGCAAGAGGCTGAACGGTGAGGTCAACGATCCTTGCCGCTCCATTGATCCCCACCTTGAGCCCCTTGACCGTTATCACCTCCTGCAGTCGCAGCGCCTTATGAAAGGCGTTCCCCAGCTCGAAGCTGAGTCCGTCACGGGCCATGGCAAAGATGTTCCAATTGGCCTTCCCCGCCGCCGGTTCCAGATAATTACCGATCCGGCCGCTGATGTAGAGGATATCGCCCGTGCCGTTCACCAGCACAGCCGGCGGGAAAAAGTGCCTCAGGAGCACTTGGTCCGCCAGGCTCTGGAGATTGTCCATCGGTTTCATCATCGGTATCTCCGGAGGAACTCCCGGCGGGCCGGGGACGAAAGAGGGTGGAAACTCCACCAGCTCGGGAGGAAGGATTGATTCTCGTCGCCGAAAGAGTCTCAGCTTGAGATTCAACGGCTCGAAGAGTTCCCCGCTGCTGCTGACACTCTCCGCACTCCCCAGGAAGAGAACCCCGCTCGGTCTGAGGCTGTAGTGAAAAAGGGGAATGAGCTTTTTCTGGATTTCAGGGGTGAGATAAATCAGTAGGTTGCGGCAGACAATGAGATCCAGCTTGGTAAAGGGGGGATCCATGATGACGTTTTGCGTGGCGAAGGTAACCATCTCCCGGATCTCCTTACAGACCCGGTAACCGGCCCCTTCCTTGACAAAGTACCGGGCAAGACGTGGGGGGGAGAGCTCGGCGGCGATGGCGGCCGGATAGAACCCCTGACGGGCCTTGTTGATGGCGTCCTGATCCAGGTCGGTGGCAAAGATCTGCAGCGTGTAACTGGCCGCTGAGTCACTGCGGGTCAGGAGCTCCTTGAAGGCGATGGCCAGGGAATAGGGCTCTTCACCGGTGGAGCAACCGACGGACCATGCCCGGAGCGATCCGCCTGCCGGGAGGCTCGTCAGGAGCGGCGAGATCGCCTCCGTCTGCAGCTGTTCCCAGGCATCCGGATCACGAAAGAAACTGGTGACGCCGATGAGGAGCTCTTTGAAGAGGAGTTCCACCTCCTGGGAATTTTTCTGGAGATACCGGACGTATTCGGCAATTCCGGTGATCTGGTGCAGCCCCATCCTTCGCTCGACCCGGCGGCACACGGTATTCTTCTTGTAGAGTGAAAAATCCTGACCAGTCTTGGCGCGCAACAGAATGAGGACCTTCTCCAGGGAGCTCTGATCTTTTGCTTCCAGGAGCGGTTCAGTGGCGACAGCGATATGGGCGTGCCGAAGATAGTCAATAATCCTGTCGGGGAGCTCTTCCGCCGGGGCCACGATATCGGCCAGACCGGCATCCATGGCGCTCCGGGGCATACTGTCGAACTTGGCCGAGGCCGGCGTCTGCACCAGCGCCACCCCCCCCTTTTCCTTGATGGCCCGCAGTCCCGCAGTACCATCGGATCCCATGCCCGAAAGAATGACGCCGATGCTCGCGGCCTGACGATCCTCCGCCAGGGAACAGAGGAAATAATCGATGGGAAGGCGCAATCCCCGGGGCGCCGTCGGCTCGAACAGGTGGAGCACCCCGTGCAGAAGCGACATGTCCCGGTTGGGGGGAATAACATACACGGAATCGGTCTTTACCGCCATCAAGTCCTCGGCCTGGAGGACCTCCATGTCGGTGATACGCTGGAGCAGTTCGGCCATGATCCCCCGGTGAGTGGGATCCAGGTGCTGGATAATGACAAAAGCCATGCCGCACCCCACCGGCACATGTCTCAAAAACTGCTCCAGGGCTTCCAGCCCCCCTGCCGAAGCGCCGATACCGACGATGGGAAAGGAATGCTTCGATGAAGGAGCTTGGGTGGACGATTGGGCTGATTCCGGTTGAACTTCGGGCGGTCTTTGTTTGGTTTTCATGAAACCGAATATAGCAGCATTTCATAAAATATACCAAAATTTTTCCCTCCGTTACCCCCTCATCCCCCCCATCATCAGCTCAAAATCCTCCAGCAGGGCCTGGAGATCCTCTTCGTGCTCGACCTCCTGCTGAAGGATGGTCAGCACCATGCCGTAGGTGACGGGATCCGCCTCCCTGGTGATATCCAGGAGTCGCTTATACACACCGATGGCGCACTGTTCACCCTTGATATTCTGCACCAGCAAGCTCTTGACAAAGGGATCGTCCGGGGCTTCATAGCCGCAGTTGGTTGCCTGATACCAGTCGGCCGGCTTGGTAATGGGGGTTCCTCCCAATTGAATGATCCGCATGGCAATCATGTCGGCATGGAGCAGTTCCTCCGTCGCATGCACGAGCAATTCGGCCCCCACCGCATCCTTCATGGGACCTTTCACCAATTTGGCCCCCAGCCAGTACTGGTAATAGGCAAGCCATTCGTCGGCGTAGGCCCGTCGCAGTAATCCCAGAAGCTCCTGAACATCCATCCCGATAATTTCGCGCCCTTTAGTTCCCATCACGGCTCTCCTTTAATTGTCAGGTTATACTGTTTGGCAAAATCGCTGCCGAAGCTTCTGCAAGCTGCTATCCCCTCTTCATCCGGGTTCCAGAGAAGCTTCAGACCGTCGTTAACCAGGGTGAAGCCCCCCTCTTTCAACCTCTCCCCCATCATCTTCACCGCCTCGCCGCTCCAGCCGTAAGCTCCGAACGCCGCTGCTTTCTTGTTTTTGAAGCCCAGCCCCCTGATCTCTTCCAGAATGCCGGCAACCGCCGAGAGCAGCCCCTTGTTCACCGTGGGAGAGCCCACCAGAACTCCTTTTGATTTGAACAGTTCCGTGATGATGTCGTTTTTGTCACCACGGGCGACATTGAAAATTTTCACCAGCACCGACGGCTCTTCCTCGCGTATCCCCTGGGCAATAGCTTCCGCCATTTTCCGTGTGGCGTCCCACATGGAGTCATAGATGATCGTTATCTGGTTTTCCTGATAGTCTGAGGCCCATTGAAGATAGTTGGCAACGATCTGCTGGGGATTGTCACGCCAGACGACACCATGACTGGTGCAGATCATATCCAGCGGCAGGTTCAAGCTGATGAATTCCTTTATTTTCCGCAGGACAAACGAATTGAAGGGGGTAAGAATGTTGGCGTAATACTTCAGGCACTCCTGCAGCAATTCTCCCCCATCCACGCAGTCATTGAACAGTTTCTCCGTGGCAAGGTGCTGGCCGAAGGCGTCGGTACTGAAGAGGACATTGTCTCCCGTCAGGTAGCAGAACATGCTGTCGGGCCAGTGAAGCATGGGCGCCTCGATAAAAATCAGCTCCTTGCTTCCCAGGCTCAGGCGATCGCCATTTTTTACCACGCGGAAATTCCACTCCTGATGATACTGCCCCTTGAGAGATTTGACCCCGTTGGCGGTGCAGTAGACCGGAGTCTCGGGGATCAGACGCATGAGTTCAGGCAGCGCACCGCTATGATCGATCTCACCATGATTGGCGATGATGTAATCGATGCACTTCAGGTCAATTTCCTGTTGCAGCTTTTGCACATACTCCCGGGCAAAGGGAGCCCAGACGGTTTCCACCAGTGCAATTTTTTCTTCCCGAATCAGGTAGGAATTATAGGAGGTGCCCCGATGCGTGGAAAGTTCCTCGCCATGAAATTTACGAAGTTCCCAGTCCACCTTCCCCACCCACCAAATATTATTTTTAACTTTAACACTCATGACATCCCCCCCCTCACTATGCGGCCTACCTTTTTATTTTATCATCGGCTTTATATTTTGCACAT
>CAIUUR010000233.1 GCA_903902345.1 uncultured Geobacteraceae bacterium
GGAGATAACGATCCCCCCCCCCGGCTCTTGCCTAATCTCCTGACTTCCGTGCCAGCACCGCTCACGCACCGTGGGGGCGACCTCCGGCGAGAATCTGACCCTGACGCTTAATACCGGTTCGGCGACTATTCCGAAAGCCCGACGAAGCTGCTCCTCCGGGTTGAACTCCTCGGGAATCTCGAACCGTTCCTTTCCCACTGTTACGCTGAGGATCCGCTCCAGGGCAAAGGTCCGCAGCCCCTTCCGGTTTCGGGCATAACCCAGCAGATAGAGCCCCCCCTTGTGTATGATGAGGGTGTAGGGCTCCACCTCGTAAACCTCCCCCCCCGTTTTTCCCCGTGGCTGGTAGGAAAGGGTGACCACGTACTGATACAGCAACGCCTCCCGAAGCCGTGTCAGCTGCTCCGCCACCCGGCCATAATCGCGACTCCCGGAAAGGAGCGGCAGGGTCACCTGCGCCATCCGCTCCATATGGGCGGCATACCGTGGGGGAAGAACCGACGCGACCTTCCGGGCGATGGATGCCATGTCGTCATGGAAGGGAGTTTCCTTGAGAAATTCCATCTGGGAGCGGAGGAGGGAGAGGGTCATCAGCTCCGGGAGGGTGAAACTGATGGGGGGGACATCCTTGAAACCGGTGATGAAGAAGTAGAGCTTCCGACTTCCGTCCCATTCCGAGACCAGCGGGTACCCCGCCTCCTCTATGGCCGCCAGGTCCCGGTGGACCGTCCGCCGGTTGACGCCGCTCTCCTGAACCAGTTCATCCAGGGTGATCCCCCGACGTGCCTCGATAGTGCGGATCATGTCGTGCAACCGGGCCGCCTGGGAATAGTTCCGGGTAGGCCTGGGGCTCACCCCTTCCCCCTCCCTGCCGTAGGGGCAACCACCTGACGACTCTTCCAGCGACGATGAACCCAGTACCACTGTTCAGGGTGACTCCGGACAAAATCATCCACATAACGGGTGAGGGTAGCGGTATCCCGGGCCACTGCGGCATGGTCCATCTCCTGGGACGGGAACTCCACCTGGGGGTGGATGATGATGCGGTGCCCCCCCCCCTGCCGGACGATGAAGGCGGGAACCAGCGCCACGCCACACCTGCGGGCCATGAGCACCGGCATACTGGTGGTCCAGGCAGGCCGGCCGAGAAAATCAATCCGGTACCCCTCCGACGGCATGACCGCCTGGTCGATGAGCATCCCGGTCACCCCGTTTTTCCGAAACAGTTTCATCATCTCCCGGATTGCCGTCCGCTTGTAGATGAGACTGTTCCCGTATCTGGTCCGCATCGCCTCAATACAACGGGTCAGATAGGGGTTTTTCTGCTCACGGACCATGACGACGAAGGGATCGTGGCGAAAACCGAAGGTGAGAGCCACCAGCTCCCAGTTCCCGCAGTGTCCGGTGATGAAGATGACTCCCTTCCCCTTTTCCCGAGCCGCCCGGTAATGCTCCAGACCCTCGATCTCCACTTGGTGGAGCATCCGGTCAACCCCCTGATAAAGCTTGCAGTTTTCGATGAACGAGATCGCCAGGTTGACAAAACAGCCGCGGGCGATCCCCCGGGGATCGCTCCCCGCGGGGAGTACGGGGAGCGACTCCCGAATCCCCGTCAAGGCCACCCGCCGCCGGGATGCAAGGAGGATGTAGCAGAGCCCCCCCAAGGCGCGGCCGAAGAAAGGGACGCACGGGGTGGGAATCAATGCCAGAAGCCAGGTCCCCACTCTGAAGAGCGCCGCCTGGCCCCACCAGATCGTTTTTTGCCGCAAACCCGGACAGAAGTCCTTTTCCTGATGAGGAGTCGTCATGGCATTGCTGCTCCTGCCGAGGGAAAATAATCGTTGAACGCCGCTTCATACTCCTTGATGAGTCGCTTCTTCGGCACACTCTCCATGAAATCCCACGGCAGCAGCTCTCGTAGCGGAATATCCCGTCCCGCACTCTCCTCGGGATGAAGTCCCAGGGCCTTGGCCCCTTTCTTCCAGCTTCCCAGTTCGTGTGCCTTGAGAATGAACGCAGAAAGGGTCCGGTCACCCCGAGAGAGATACGCCTGGAGGAGTGCGTCCCGAGGGTTCTCCATCTGGAACCTGATGTTGGCCATGCCGCGAAAAGTCCGCTGCAGATACGCTTCCTTTCGCTCCAGCTCTTTCAGGGAATTCATGCCGCACCATTGGAACGGAGTGAACGGCTTGGGAATGAAGGGGTTGACGGAGAGGGTGATCTCCCCCAGCCGTCTGTTTGTCTTCGCCGCGGTCACGACCTGTTCCCGAATCGTTGCCACAAGCTCCACCATCTCCTTCAGGTCTTCATCGCTTTCGGTGGGAAGACCGATGATGAAGTAGAGTTTCAGATTAAGGATATCCCAGCTGATGAGCCGCGTGCAGGCCTCCAGGATGTCATCCCGGGTAATCCCCTTGTTCATCATCTCCCTCAGCCGCTGGGACCCCCCTTCGGGGGCCAGGGCCACGGTCTTGTGGCCACTTCTGATGAGGAGCTGGATCATTTCGTCGTTCAGCCCGTCGATACGCAGGGACGACACCGAAAACGTCCCCCCTTTACGGATAATCCCCCTGCTCAGCGCAGCAAGCTCACCGTAGTCGGAAACGGCGGCCCCCACCAACCCGATCTTCTTCCGGTACATGAGCCCTTCGTCCACCTGCTGCAGCACCGCTTCAAGAGGTTGTTGCCGGAAGGGGAGGTAGATAAATCCCGCAGCACAGAAGCGGCACCCCCGGGGGCACCCCCGGGAGACCTCCACCAGAGCCATCTCCCCGAATTCGGTCTCCGGTGTGTAGATCGCACTACTGCTGGGGACACCGGCGGAGAGGTTTGCCCAGACACGGCGCAGTCGCACCGGTGCGTCGCCGACAGCATCCCAGCAGCTGAGAACACCCTCGGCGTAACGTGGGGTGAGAAGTGTGGGGATGTAGAGTCCGGGAAGCCTCGCCGCCCGTGTCAAAAGCCCGCTACGCTCCCCCTCCCCCCGCAGAAGCTCAAGCAGGGGGGGAAGAGTCGGCTCCGCCTCGCCCAGCACCGCAAGATCGAGAAAATCGGCCACCGGTTCGGGATTGAGAAAGATGGCGGCGCCGCCGGCCAGAACGAGGGGATGAGAACTATCCCGGTGCAGCGCCAGGGGGGGGATCCCTGCCAGTTCGAAGAGGAGGGGTAGATTCAGGTAATCGTGCTCGAAAGAGACAGAGAAGGCCAAAAGATCGAAGGATGCCACTTCCCGCTGCGTTTCCAGAGTCATGAGGCGGCAACCGGAGCTGCGATACTCCTTCAGCTCGGCGGTATCGGGGAGGAAGGCCCTTTCGCAGACGACACCAGGTGTGTTGTTGAGCAGCCGATAGACCGTCTGAAATCCCAGGTTGCTCATCCCCACATGATAGCGGTTGGGGTAGATCAGACAAACGGAAAGAGCCCCTCCCCGTGTGGTTGGATGGAACCCTTCTTCCACCGCGAGTTTTTTTCGGGAGCTCTCCCGAATTTTCCAGGTCATCCGCTAATCCTAAAAATGGCTGTCAATCACGCGGAAACGCGGAGGACGCGGAGAAATTCAAGCTGTTACTTCATATGACATCCGCACCGATCCGGTGCTTTCGAGGTAATCATCAGCTTTCTCCGCGTCTCCGCGTGCACTTGCCTTTTCAGACTATTACCTTCCCCACAAAAAAACCCGGCCTTCCTGAGGGTAGAGGGAAGACCGGGCGGTACGGCAAGACGGCGACCGGTCGGCCGGCGCCGCTCTTAGTCTACGGACTTGCGGAGAAAGGTGGGGATATCGTACTGGTCGTCATCGTCAGCCAGCAGGGTACGCTGGCGCTCCACCCGCTCGATCCGTCCCTGATTCCGCTGGAAGGTGGGGATGTCCCGGTTGAGTTCACGAGGAGGAGTAGTCGGCATGCTGCGAAGCCTGTCCCTGGGGCTTCCCTCCTTCACATCAAACCGGTCGCCAAAACCGGTGGCGATGGCGGTGACCTTGAGGTTGTCACCCATCTCTTCGTCAATGACCACACCGATGATGATGTTCGCTTCATCGTGGACCTTGTCATGAATAACCCGGTTGACGGCGTCAAAATCATCCAAGGTCATGGTGGAGGAACCGGTGATGTTGACCAGAACCCCCTTAGCGCCGGAGATATCGATATCCTCCAGAAGAGGACTGGAAATGGCGCTGGTGGCGGCCTCGATGGCCCGGTTGTCCCCGGAGGCGATGCCGATCCCCATCATGGCCATCCCCCGCTCACCCATGACGGACTTCACGTCGGCGAAGTCCACGTTGATCATACCGGTGGTGGTGATGAGATCCGAAATTCCCTGAACCGCCTGACGGAGAACGTCGTCAGAAGGCTTGAAGGCGTCCAGGATGGAGGTGTTTTTCTTGGCAATTCCCAGGAGTCGATCATTGGGAATAACGATGAGCGAGTCCACATGCTTCTTCAGGTCTCTGATGCCGATATCGGCCTTGGCCATCCTCAGCTTCCCCTCGCGGGTGAACGGCTTGGTCACCACACCCACGGTGAGAGCGCCCAGTTCCCGGGCGACCTCGGCCACCACGGGAGCAGCGCCGGTCCCCGTTCCTCCCCCCATCCCCGCGGCGATGAAGACCATGTCCGCCCCTTCCAACATCTGCTTCACCCGCTCTCGGTCTTCCAGGGCGGCATCGCGCCCCACATCGGGGTTGGCGCCGGCGCCCAGTCCCTTGGTCAGCTCGCCTCCCAGCTGCATCTTCACCGCAGCCTTGGAGAGTCTCAGCGCCTGGGCGTCCGTATTGGCGACGATGAAGTCGGCGCCGATCATATTATGTTCAATCATGGTGTTGACCGCGTTCCCGCCGCCGCCGCCAACTCCCACTACCTTGATTATCGCGCTGGTGATGCTTTCGAGTTCCGGCATGTCCACTCTCCCTTGTCGTGTAATGGTTTCGTATCGGTACGTCTTTCCTAGAAGAATTCGCTGAACCACTCCTTCATCCGCCGCGAAACGCGCCGGAACAAACTGTCGTCGTTGGCGCCCCTGGCTGAATGGGACGGAAAGGGCTCTGCCGCCATATTCTTGCTGCCGTAGACCACCAGCCCCACGCCCGTAGCGTAGACCGGCGAGTTGACCACATCGATGAGTCCGCCGATGTTGGCAGGTACACCGCGCCGTACCGGGAGATTGAAAACCTGCTCGGCCAGTTCGGGCATCCCTTCCAGGATGGTGCTCCCCCCCGTGATGACCACGCCGGAGGCGATGGCATCCTCATACCCCGACTTGATGAGTTCCCGGTTGACCAGATCGAAGATCTCCTGCACCCGCGGCTCCAGAATTTCCGCCAGAAGTTGCCGGGAGAGAACGCGCGGCTTCCGCCCCCCCACGCTGGGAACCTCGATGGTCTCGTCTTTCCCCACCAGTGAGGAAAGGCAGCAGCCGTATTTTTGTTTGATCTTTTCCGCTTCGGCCATGGGAGTCCGGAGCCCCACGGCGATGTCGTTGGTCATCTGGTTCCCCCCCAGGGAGAGGACCGAGGTATGCTTGATAGCTCCGTCAATGAAGATGGCGATGTCGGTGGTTCCGCCGCCGATATCCACCAAGGCGACTCCCAGCTCCTTCTCCTCTGCGGAGAGAACAGCTTCCGATGAGGCGAGCTGCTCCAGGACGATATCCGCCACGTCCAGGTTCCCCCGGTTGCACGACTTGATGATATTCTGGGCGCTGGCCACGGCTCCCGTGACGATATGGACGCGGGCCTCCAGGCGGACCCCGCTCATCCCCAGCGGCTCGCGAATCCCGTCCTGGTCATCAATGATGAACTCCTGGGGGAGAATGTGAATTACCTCGCGATCCATGGGGATGGCGATGGCCTTGGCGGCGTCAATGACCCGTTTCACGTCCTCCGTGGAAACCTCGCGGTTCTTGATGGCGATGATCCCCTGGGAGTTGAACCCCTTGATGTGTCCCCCCGCGATTCCGGCGTAGACCGACTTGATCTCGCACCCCGCCATGAGCTCCGCCTCTTCCACCGCCTTTCTGATGGAGGCAACAGTGCTCTCGATATTGATCACTACCCCCTTGCGGAGCCCCCGCGACGGGCTTGTTCCAATGCCGACGATGTCGATTCCTTCTTCGGTGACATTCCCGACGATGGCGCATATTTTGGTCGTCCCGATATCGAGGCCAACAATGAGATTATCTTTTCTGGTAGTGGACATTGCAACTCCTGTTAGCCGAGCACTTTTTTCACGATAATTTTATCGGTGTAATTGAGGTCGATATATTCAAGGGTCAGCATCTGCGGCTGGAGTTCCTTGAAAATCCGGGCCAACCGGGATAACTTTTCCCCGTAGCCGTCGGTTCCCAGCCGGACCGGAATTCCTCCCAGGACAGTAAAGAGGGTGAACCCGAACCCTTTATCGTAGTGCAGTTCCGAAACATCGTCCAGCCGGAACAACTCCCCCTGCTTCAGGAGGGTAATGAGTTTGACCGTCTCCCTGAGCACCCGGGCGGTTTCCGTGGGGTCACGGGTCAGATCGTCTTCCGATACCCCGGTGATGATGGGATAATTGAGGCTATCTCCGTCATTAAGCGGCTTGAAAACGGTACCCTTGGTATCCAGGTAGGCGAGATAACCGACGTTTATAACCGCCACCGGCTCCCGCTCGGTGACATCCACCGTCAGGGTATGGGGAAAATAGCGTTTCACCCTCACCGACTCGATCCAGGGGTTTTTTTCCAGTTGCTCCCCGATCTTCCCCAGGTTAAGCTTGAGGAGGTCATCACCGACCCTGATGTTTGCCAGGGCGATTATCTCCCGACTGTCGATGGTGTGGTTCCGGGTTACATCGATCGTGTCCAGCTTGAAAAGGGATATGTGGGAGATGGCGCGATAAACGTAGTATCCGCTCACCCCCAGCAAGGTTACGACGGTCGCTCCACCAAGAAATATCCCGGCGCGTTTCAAATGGCGACGAAAGTTGAGCGGCTTCCGCTCCTTCCTGACCTGTTTGGTCCGGTTATGAACAGTCGGCCTGATCGGTTGGGTCGGTCGCCGCGTCGTATGCTTGAGGTCCCTCATCCTCCTGTTATCCTTGCCGCATCGCAGTCGCGAGAATTCGTTCCACCAGATCCTCGAAGTCGATTCCCGCAGCCTGGGCAATCTCGGGGAGAAGGCTCGTGGCAGTCATTCCAGGAAGTGTATTTACTTCGAGAACATAACATAGACCACTATCATGCACAAGCAAATCAACACGGCTGTAACCGGTACAGCCAAGGGCAAGATGCGCTTTTTTACCCGTAGCCAGCACCCGTTCCAGGGTCAAATCGTCAATGCGCGGCGGAATAATATGTTCGGCTCCCCCCACCGTATACTTGGCTTCGAAGTCGTAGAATTCATTCTTCGGCACAATCTCAATAGCGCCGATGGCCTCGTCATCCAGTATTCCCACCTGGATTTCCCGACCGGAAATGAACTCCTCAACCAGCGCCTCGCAGTCATGGCAATGGGCCAACTCCAGGGCCGGAGCCAGTTGTTCGGGGGACCGCACGATGGTGATCCCCACCGAAGAGCCCTCCTGGGATGGCTTGACAACCACCGGGAAGGTAAAGGGGGCATCGGCAAGGGTGCAGCTAACGCCGCGAGGAACCACGATAGCGCGGGCCACGGCCAGCCCGGCGGCGGCGAAGAGTTGCCGGGCGTAGATCTTGTTCATGGCAAGGGCACTGGCCATGACACCGGAGCCAGTGTAGGGGATTCCCAGCAATTCCAGCACCCCCTGAACGGCGCCATCCTCGCCGAACCGTCCGTGGAGGGCATTAACAGCCACCTCAACCCCTTCACGGGCCAGGATCTCCGGCAGGTTCCGGTTAACGTCGATCTCCACGGTCCGGTATCCTACCCTCCGAAGCGCCCCCGCCATGGCGGCGCCGCTCCTCAGGGAGACCTCCCGCTCGGCGGAGAGTCCACCCATGAGAACGCCTATGATTTTATCTTTAATCTCATTACAATTCATCTTTATTATTTATCCCCCACAAAGCGAACTTCCTCTTCCAGTTCCACCCCGGTGATCACTTTTACCCGCTCCTTGACCCGCTCCGCCAGCGCCAAGAAGTCGCGGGCCGTGGCCCCCCCCCGGTTGACCAGAAAATTACTGTGAACCTCCGAGACCTGAGCTCCGCCAACCTGTACCCCCCGCACTCCGGCCTGATCAATGAGCCGCCAGGCCGCCTGTCCGGGTGGATTTTTGAAAAACGAACCGGCGCTGGGATAACCCACGGCATGCTTCGTTCGTCTCAGCTCCTGATCCTTCCTAATCTCATCTTCGGTTTCCGCTTGGCCTCGTTTCACCAGGGTAAAAGTGGCGGCCAGGATGATGTCACCGGGTGCAAGAGACACTCTCCGGTAGCCGTAATCCAGCTCCCCCACCGGGAAGTCCGCCACTGTTCCGTTTCTCAGCAGGGTCAGGGAGCTGGTCCGTTCCATGATCCCCGAGCCATAGGCGCCGGCGTTCATCTTCATCCCCCCCCCCACCGTACCGGGAATGCCTGCCATGAACCCGATCCCTCCAAAACCCCGCTCCTGGGCGAAACGGACCACCGTCAGATTGTCCGCTCCCGCCTGGGCTCTGAGGAGACCCTGGGACGGGTCGATCAGGTTTATCCCGGTGAACCGTTCCAGCGAGACCACCGCTCCCCGGATTCCCCCGTCACCGACCAGAAGGTTGTAGCCTCCACCGATGATAAATCGTGAAATCCCGTGCAGATCCAGCCAGCTAACCAGTTCCAGCAGGTCGGCCTCATCCTCCGGGACCGCGAAGAGATCAGCGGGGCCACCCACCTTCAGCGAGGTGTGTCCGGAAAGAAGCTCTCCCTGGGCGATTCGCCCCCGAAAGCTGAGACAAGAAAGGTTCAGGTTACTCATAGGTTTAGTATTACCGGTAATTTCATCGCTTTTCCATAAGTTTCACCAGGGCTTCACCCTGCTGCCAGATGTTTCCGGCCCCTAGGGTGATGACGATGTCTCCCTCCCTGACGATCCCGGCCAACTGTGCGGGAATCGCCTCTCTGTCGGAAATCCAGGTGACATCTTTCTGCCCATGACTTCGTAGTTCCTTGGCCAGCCGTTCGGAGGTGGCCCCCTGGATCGGCTCTTCACCGGCGGCATACACATCCGTGAGAATCAGGATATCGGCGTCGCTGAAAGCGGCCACAAAATCGGAAAAGAGTTCGTGGGTCCGGGTGTAGCGGTGCGGCTGAAATACAGCCACAACTCGCCGCTCCGGCCACCCCTGTCTGGCCGCGGCCAGGGTCGCCCTGATCTCTGCCGGGTGATGTCCATAATCGTCCACCACCATGACCCCCCCCGGCTCTCCCTTGACCTGGAAACGACGTCCGACCCCGCTAAACCGGGCGAATCCTTCCTGTACTGCGGCGAAGGGAACATCCAACTCCAGCGCCACGGCGATGCAGGCCATGGCGTTGAGAACATTGTGGGGACCGGGCATGGGAAAGGTGATCTCTCCCAGCCGATACCCCTTGTAGTGGGCGACGAAGGTGGTGGTAAAGCCGTCATGGCGCACATGAGTGGCCCGGATGTCTGCCTGGGCCGAGAGACCATAGGTCAGGTAGCGCTTTTTCACCAAGGGGAGGATTGCCCGGATATTCGGATCGTCCAGACAGAGGACCGACAACCCGTAGAAGGGGACCTTGTTGATGAATTTCACGAAGGTCGCTTTGATCTCTTCGATACCCGAGTAGTGGTCCAGATGGTCGGCGTCGATATTGGTCACCACGGCGATGGTGGGGGAGAGGACCAGGAAAGAGCCATCGGACTCATCAGCCTCGGCCACCAGAAATTTTCCCTGACCCAGCCGGGCGTTGGTGCCGATGGCGTTGAGCTTGCCGCCGATGACGATGGTGGGGTCAATCCCCGCGTACCCCAGAATTGAGGCTGCCATGGAGGTGGTGGTGGTCTTGCCGTGGGTGCCGGCGATGGCGATGCCGAACTTCATCCGCATCAACTCCGCCAGCATTTCTGCCCGGGGAATCACCGGCACATGAAGCCGCTTGGCCTCCACGACCTCCGGGTTCTCGTCATGTACTGCGGAAGAGATGACCACAACGTCCACACTCTGCAGGTTTTCAGCATGATGGCCGATGCTTATCTCCGCACCCAGTCCCGCCAGTCGTTCGGTGTTCTCCGAGACGCGCAGGTCGGAACCTGACACCTTGTACCCCAGGTTGAGCAGCACCTCGGCGATACCGCTCATGCCGATGCCACCGATACCGACGAAATGGATTTTTTCGATTTTCCCGTACATAGTTCCTCTTTCTAGATGTAAATCAGCTGTCCCAGAAATTTCTCGGGCTTCTTTTTAGTAATTTTCAGCATGCTAAAGGTCAGCAGATCGATCATCCTCCCCAGGCGGCTGGCCAGATAATCGGAGAGTTCAAAAAATTTCAAACCCAACGGCCGGCTGGCATCGACCACAATATCCACGTTACTGTCATCACGGGGACTTCCCTGGGCAAAAGAGCCGAACAGGGCGATCCGGGTGATGCCGTACCGTTCCCGAAGCAGCGGCATCTCGTTCCTCAGGACCTGCATGACCTCTTCCTTCGTCGTAACGGTGGACATGGTGATCACCTTTTTCCTTTTTCTTCAAACATTTCATCCACAATGAGCTGCGCTGCTTCCAGTCGCGCGACCCGGCGCGCATTGCCGGCCACTTCTGCGACTCTGGCGGGATCGTTAGCCAGGTCAAGAAGCAAATCCCCCAGGCTTTCCTTCGTAAGCTCCCGCTCCGTGAGCATGAATCCGGCTCGTTCCTTCAGGAGCGCCTCGGCATTGCGTCGCTGGTGGTCGTCCACGGCATGGGGATACGGGATAAAAATACAGCTCTTGCCGCAGGCGGTAATCTCGGCGATGGTGGTTGCCCCGGCGCGGCAGACGATGAGATCGGCCTTCCCGTACTCTGCCGCCATGTTCTCAATGAAGGGAATTATCTCTCCCTGAACATCCGCCCGCTGGTAACCCTCCCGTACGAGCTCCAGATCGTCGACCCCTGTCTGATGCGTTACGGTGAGCTTTCTCCCCAGAGCCTTAAGTCGGGGAAGAGCGTCCATAACGGCCATGTTAACGGCGTGAGCGCCGCGACTCCCCCCAAAGACGAGAAGATGAAAATTTCCACCGGTGGCAAAGTGAGTCTGGGGTGGATTTGCAATGGATTCCAGAATCTGCCGCCGGAGAGGGTTGCCGGTGAGGAGCGTCCGTTCCTTGGGAAAGAACTGCCGCGACTCCTCAAGAGAGATGAAAATCTTTGCCGCAAACCGCGCCAGAACCCTGTTGGTAAATCCGGGAATGGCGTTCTGCTCATGTACGAAACGGGGGATCAACATCCCCCGCGATGCCAGCACCGCCGGTCCTGAGGCGTACCCACCGACTCCCAGGACCAGATCCGGCCCGAATTCTCTCAGGATCTGCCGGGACTGGGCATAGGCATAGAGGAGCAGAGCGATGCTCTTCGCCTTGGAGAGCCCCCCCCTCCCCCGGATTCCTGCCGTAGCGATGGTCCGAAGCTCGTACCCCGAACCGGGGAGTATCCGGGATTCGATGCCAGCCTCGGTCCCCACGAAAAGCACCTCGTTCCGACTATCCCGTGACAAGAACTCCTCCGCCACCGCGATGCCGGGGAAAAGATGGCCACCGGTGCCGCCACCGGCAATGAGGAGCCTCATGGCGCCCCCTTCATCCGCGACGACACGTTGAGAAGTATCCCCGTGGCGAAGAGCGTCACGATGAGGGAACTCCCGCCGTAACTGATGTAGGGAAGGGCCAATCCTTTGGTGGGGACCATCCCCGTAACAACCGCCATATTGAAAAAAGCCTCCGTCCCCAGAAGAACGGCGATGCCGTAAGCAAGGAACCGGCCGAAGGGGTCCTCCGCATACAGCGCCACCCTGATGCTCCGGAGCACCAGGAGGAAGAACATGGAGGCGATGACGGCGATCCCCACGAAGCCGAGCTCCTCTCCCGTCACCGCCAGAATGAAATCGGTATGGGCCTCGGGGAGATAGAAAAGCTTCTGCTTGCTCTCCCCCAATCCCTGGCCGAAGAGACCGCCGGTCCCCACGGCGATCCATGACTGGATGATCTGAAAACCGGTGCCGGAGGGGTCCTGCCAGGGATCGAGATAGGCCTTGATCCGTTCCCACCGGTACGGCTCCGAGACGATGAAATACCAGGCAAAGGGAAGGGCAAGGATTCCGCATCCCAGGATGTACCGCATCTGGGCCCCCGCGATGAACAACATCATGAAGGCCACGAAAAACATGGTGAGGGCCGAGCCGAGATCGTGCTGCTTGAGCAGGATTCCCAGCATCAGCGCCAGAATGAACATATAGGGTAAAAAACCGGAAACAAAGAGCTTCATCTTCCCCTGATCCTGTTTCTTGTCCAGGGAGTAGGACATATAGAGAATGAGTGCGATCTTGGCCAGTTCCGACGGCTGAAGATTGAACCCGGGAAGCCTGATCCAGCGGGCGGCTCCCTTGGCTTTGGCTCCGATACCGGGAATGAAAACAAGCAGGAGCATGACAATGCAGGTCAAAAGTATGGGAACAGCCAGCTTGCGCAGACTTTGATAGTCGATCCTCATGGCGAAGTACATGACGCCGAAACCGAAGACGGCATAAATCCCCTGGCGTTTCAGAAAATAAAAACCGTCATGGAACTTTTTAGCCGCCATAACCGACGACGTGGAGTAGACCATGACGACCCCGAAACAGGTGAGCGCCACAGCCAGGAGGAGTATCCCCATGTCGTATTTTTCCAGCTCTTTCAACATTCCCTGTCACCTGGCAGCGCCTGTACTGCGGCAATAAACCGGTTGGCCCGCTCCTCATAATCCCGGAACATATCAAAACTGGAGCAGGCGGGAGAAAAGAGGACCGTCCCCCCGGGGGAAGTCAGCTCGTGAGCCAGTTCCACCGCCTCCTCCAACGTCGCGGCGAACCGGGAGTCGGTGAGTTCGCCCAGAGCTTCCCGCATCCGCTCCCTAGCTTCCCCGATGAGGATCAAATGCCCCACCCGCTCCTTTACCAGGGAAACAAGCGGCAGGTAGGAACCTCCCTTGTCTTTTCCCCCGGCGATGAGGGTTATGTTCCCCGGAAAACTCTCCAACGACTTGACCACGCTTCCCACGTTGGTTCCCTTGCTGTCCTCGTACCAGGCAACGCCCTTCATCGTTCGCACCAGCTCCATCCGGTGCCGCAGCCCCGAAAAGGATGAGACCGCCCGACCGGCCCGTTCAGCGTCGCATCCCGACAGGAGCGTTGCCGCCAGGGCCGCCATGATGTTTTCAATGTTGTGGGCCCCCTTCAACCGGAAATCCTTCGTCGGGAAGAGCTCCTCACGACCATCGTGACGATAGGTGATGGCCCCGTCACGATGAAAGATACCTTCGGCCAGTTCGATTTTCTGGCTCATGGGGAAAACCCTGGATTTCACTGAATCAGCAAAGCTTGAGACAAGAGGATCATCAACATTGAGCAGGGCAAAGTCGCCGGAGGTCTGGTTCTCGAAGATCCGGGCCTTGGCGGCAACGTAAGCCGCCATCTCTCCGTACCGGTCCAGATGATCCTCGGTAATGTTGAGGAGAACCGCCACGGAGGGGCGGAAGGAGGTGATCCACTCCAGCTGGAAGGAGCTGATTTCCGCCACGACGAAATCAACCTGCTCGGTTGATTCAGCCAGTTCCACCAGCGGGGTCCCGATGTTTCCCCCCACGAAGGGGCGGTAGCCGCACACCTTGAAAATCTCGCCCACCAGGGTCGTGGTGGTGGTCTTGCCGTTGGTGCCGGTGATGGCCACCAGCGGTACGGTCATGAAGCGGTAGGCCAGTTCCACCTCGCTGACGATCTCCCGACCGGCGGCATGCGCCGCGAGGAGGAGCGGATGTTCCATGGGGACGCCGGGGCTGACGACAATGAGATCGCTGGTAAGAAAGCTCGACTCCTCGTGCCGCCCCAGTTCCCAGACGATGGGGATTCCTGCCAGTTCCACCATCTGCTGACACAGCTGCTCGGCGGACTTCATATCGGTGATCGTGACCCGGGCCCCCTGTCCGGCCAGGAAGCGGGCGCAGGAGACCCCGGTGCGGGCCAGACCGACGACGAGAACCCTGTTATTCATCAAATTATTAGTCACGGAATATCCTCTATCACCGAGATTCCGGTTCTATACAAGCGCTCAGGTCTATATTCAACTATACATAATTCTTTAATATAAACATCATATCTAATTATTCCATTATCGGCCTTTCCTGATGGCACGAGCTTCTCCAGCTTGCCTTCGGCCCGGAGTTTTTGATCTTTACTTAAGACAATTACTTTACATTCTGAGTGAATCATAAAATGATGTTTTTTAGGAATTGCGTATCCGTCTCCAATGCCGCTTTTAATCGTACTTTCAAAGCTTCTCTTGGCCTCGAGTGTAGCTTTCCCTTTAGGTGCATGAATAACTAATGTGTTCATGAAACATCACCCTTCGCATTACTAGATATCTATTTAAAACTAATACCTACAACATCAGAATTCGGCTCAATCACTGGGAAATCAACCTTCTTCGCCGTTCCCCCACCTTCTCATAGCAATCACGATCTACCTGCCTCGCTTTTTCAAGTGCCAGTTCCAACAGTATTCTGCGCTTTTCAGCGTCTCGCTCTTGCGTCTTAATATAACTACCAAAACCGAGACGGTCTCTCAGCAAAACGGCTTCAATCGGTGATGTCTCTCTGAATTTGCGCCGTCGCTCATTGGGCATATAGGCTCCGCAAAATGCTGAAACGCTCCAAGGTATCGTTGTCCGGGTTGGCGGCCCTCACGAGAAGATATTCCCAGTCTATATCCTCGTTCCACAGGCTGACCAGAAGTTCAACCAGTTCACATTCCTGTGTTGATTTCCAATGTACACAAGCGTTCATGCGGTCAATGAGGAGGTCTTCAATTCCAATGATACAGCACTCAAGACCGTCGGCTATTTCAACTATTTCACGCGGTGCGTGGTCACCGATAAGTGAACTGGCCGGCACTTCCACTAACAGGTTCAAACCGTGATGCACCCAGTAGCGACCGTCAGTGGTAAACCCCAGCTCCTTTAAAACCTTATCCAGCGCCTCGCGATCTCCGAAAGCCAGATCAATATCCGAGGTAAAGTAGACCTCGCGGGAGTAATAGGCTAGCGCACAGCCACCGATGAGGACGGGAACGCTCTTGCCCAGCTCCTTGAGTAAACTGCTTATCAGGGCGAGAGCCGTCAACTGCCGCTGCAGCGGCGATGAAACTCCTGCGAGAATGTTCTCAAGAGTTGGAGCCTGCGCCGAGTTCATAACAGTCTACCGCATCTTCAGCGTGGAAATGGCCACCAGGGCCAAAATGAGGGTGATGATCCAGAACCGGACAATGATCTTCGGCTCCGCCACCCCCTTCAACTCGAAATGGTGATGGATGGGTGCCATCCGGAAGATCCGCTTCCCCCGGTATTTGTAGGAACCCACCTGAAAGATCACCGAAAGCGCCTCCACCACGAAGATCCCCCCCACGATGACCAGGAGGATCTCCTGCTTGGTGATGACCGCCAGTGCCCCCAACCCCCCCCCCAGGGAGAGTGATCCCACATCCCCCATGAAGACCTCGGCAGGATAGGAATTATACCAGAGAAAACCGATGCCGGAACCGACCAGGGCCCCGCAGACCACCGCCAGCTCCCCCGCCCCCACCACGTAGGGGATCTGGAGGTAGGTGGCCAGCTTGATGTTGCCGGCAATATAGGTAAAGAGGAGGTAGGTGGCCGCATTGATGGAAACCGGGCCGATGGCAAGACCATCCAACCCGTCGGTGAGGTTCACCGCGTTGCTGGCCCCTACGATGACCAGCATGACGAAGGGAATGTAAAATATCCAGAGATCCGGGTGAAGATTTTTGAAGAAGGGAAAGTAGAGTTCCTTGGAGAATCCGGGCATGCTGAAGAGTATGATCCCGAAAATAGCACCCAGCAACATCTGCCAGAACATTTTTTGCCGGGGGGAGAGCCCCTTGGGGTTCTTCTCCACGACCTTCTTGTAGTCATCCACAAAGCCGATAAGTCCGTACCCCACGATGATGAAGAGGGTCAACCAGACATAGGTGTTACCCAGATCGGCCCAAAGGAGGGTGGGGATGACGATCCCCGCCAGGATTATTACCCCCCCCATGGTGGGGGTTCCCTGTTTTTTCAGATGCGACTCGGGGCCGTCAGTCCGGATGATCTGGCGCGCCTGGAGCGATTCCAGCTTCCGGATGAACCAAGGACCGAGGAGAAAGGTAACAATAAGAGCCGTGATCATCGCGTAGATGGTCCGGAAGGTGAGGTACTTGAAGATGTTAAAAAGCTTAACGCTGGAGGCCAGCGGATAGAGCAGGTGATAAAGCATGGTCCGCTATGCCTCCTTTGTCCGGTGATATTCTTCCCTGAGATGGATCGCCACCCGTTCCATGGCCATGCCGCGGGATCCCTTGACGAGCACCAGATCCCCCGGCTCCGCCAGGCGCAGGATATCGGCGGCAATCTCCTCGTGGCTCATGCCGACAACGATTGCCGCCGGGTTCATCCCCCCGCGACGGGCGCCGTCGGCGACATGGGGAGCCAACTTCCCCACGAGGTAGAGCCGCCAGGAAACCTTCCCCGCCATCTCCCCCACCTGACGATGGAGTTCCGGTGCTTCCGGTCCCAACTCCAGCATATCTCCCAGGGCGGCGAATAGACGACCTTCACCTTTGATCTCGGCCAGGGTCATCAGCGCCGCCTCCATGGAGGCCGGGTTGGCGTTGTAGCTGTCATTGATCAGGGTGAGACCGCCCAACCGCTCCATGGCGAAACGCCGGTCTCCCGGCCGGAACTGCTCCAGCCCCGCACGGATGGTTTCTCCATCCACTCCCACCGCCTCGGCGGCGGCAGCGGCAGCCAGCGCATTGATCAGGAGGTGCCGACCGCACCCGTGACACCGCACCGGAATCCGCTCCTCAGCCAGCCGGAGAGTAAATTCCATGCCGTCCACTCCGTGCATCGTCAGGTCGGTGGCCGTCACATCTCCCCCCCTGAGGCCGAAGGATCTGCGAATCACCCCTGGCGGCGTCGGGAGGACCGCGACCAGCGGATCATCGGCGTTATGGAGCGCCGTCCCTCCCGCGGGAAGCCGGAGGAAGAGTTCTCCCTTGGCTCGCGCCACGTTCTGCACACTCCCCATGCTCTCCAGGTGCGCCGGAAAGGCGTTGGTGACTATCCCCACCTGGGGGCGGGCTATCTGGGCGAGCCGGTCGATCTCCCCCGGCTCGCTCATTCCCATCTCCAGAACCGCCCAGCGGTGTGTCGGCAGAAGCTGAAACAGCGTCTGCGGCAAGCCGATGAGGTTGTTCAGATTCCCCTGGGTCTTCACTCCGGGACCGGTGAGCGCCAGGATGGAAGCCAGGATCTCCTTGGTGGTGGTCTTGCCGTTGCTCCCCGTCACTCCCACCACGGTGAGCGTACAACCGGCCCGAACGGCGGACGCCAGCTCCCCCAGGGCGCGAAGCGTATCGGCCACCACCACCATGGTACTCCCGGTGGGCAACGGAGTACGGGCGGCCCACTCCGACTGGGCGAGAAACAGCGTCCCCCCTTTGGCTGCCACCTGGGGAATATAAACGTGACCATCGAAGCGAGGCCCCACCAGCGGTACAAAGAGCTGACCTGCCACCATGGTTCGAGAGTCTGTGGATACCCCGACAACCGTGGCTCCTTCGTCACCCCTGACGGTTCCGCCGGTTATGGTGGCGATTTGGGCGGCGGTGAAGATCATGGGCCTTCTCCCCGGAAAGCGGCAGCGGCCTCTTCCCGGTCGTCAAAGTGGTGTTTCGTACTCCCGATGATCTGATAATCTTCATGACCTTTTCCGGCCAGGAGGATGATATCCCCCGGACGGGAGAGGTTCACCGCCATCCGGATGGCCTCACGCCGATTTTCCACCGTGACGAATCCCTTCTCCCCCGGCGCCACGTCCATGGCGAGATCGTTCCCCCGGTATTCCCTTAAACCCAGGGGAAGTATCCCTGTCCGGACTTCGGCGATGATGGCTGCCGGCGCCTCGGTACGGGGGTTGTCGGAGGTGATAATCGTCAAGTCGCTATGGCGTCCCGCCACCTCGGCCATGACCGGACGTTTGAAACGGTCCCTGTCGCCGCCGCAGCCAAAGAGGGTGATGATCCGCCCTCCCCCCAGAGAACTGATCGTCTTCAGTACGTTTTCCAGGGCGTCACCGGTATGGGCGTAATCCACCAGGAGGGTTACCCCACGGTCGTTGGGCACCCGCTCCATCCTTCCCGGCACCGGCCGCTGCTCCCCGATCCCCGCACAGATCGCGTCCAGAGATAGCCCCAGAGCGATCCCCGCCCCCACCGCAGCCAGAATGTTGTAGAGGTTGAACCTCCCCAGCATCTCCGACGTGAAGGGAGATTCACCGGCGGGAGTTATCAGTATTCCCGAGATCCCCGACACCGAGCAGACCGGATTGCGCACGGTAACGTCCGATGGGGTGTCGATCCCGTAGGTGAGAACCGGACAGGCAGATGCCGCAGCCAGATCAGCTCCGACCGGGTCATCGCTGTTAATGACGGCGTGTCGCATCGGCTTCCTGAGATCCGGAACAAGCAGCTCGCTGAAAAGCCGGCGCTTGCTACCAAGGTAGGCCGCCATGTCGTGGTGATAGTCCAGGTGCTCGGGGGTCAGATTGGAGAAGATTCCCACGTCTATCCGGCATCCGTCGGCCCGGTGCTGCTCCAGGGCATGGGACGAGAGCTCCATGACCACTGCCTTGGCCCCCCGATCCACCAACTTCCGGAGCAGTTGCTGCAGTTCCACCGATTCCGGGGTGGTATGCGAGGCGGGGAGCTGAAACGCGCCCAGACGGTAGCCCACCGTGCCGAGGACCGCCGCCGGGAGCCCTGCCGCCGCCAGCATCGCCTCCAGCAGATAGGTGGTGGTGGTCTTGCCGTTGGTGCCGGTGATGCCGATTACCGGTATCTCCGCAGTGGGATCACCATAATAGACGGAGGCCACCCGCGCCAGGGCCTGCCGGGCATCGGGCACCACCACCCAGGGGATCTCCGTGGGAGCGAGTGCAGGATCTTCCAGCACCACGGCCGCGGCGCCGCTCCGGACAGCCTCCCCGATGAACCGGTGACCATCCGCAACCACCCCCCGCAGAGCGAAGAAGAGTGTGCCCGCCGATACCCGGCGGGAATCGTAGGCCACCCCCGTAATCTCGGGATCGGTTGCGGCAGTGAATGGCCTGTTCAGCGCCACGGTCAGCTCAGATAGTCTCATGTCCGTTTTCCATGGTCAGGCAGAAGGAGCGAATCGGACCCAGACGTGGTCATTGGGGGTAATTTGTCGACCTGCGGCAGGTTCCTGTTCCACGGCCCGCCCGCTGCCGATGAGCCTGATGTTGAGTCGGCGCTTTTCCATGAGCTGCATGACCTGACGAATGCTCATGCCACGGGTGTTGGGCATCTGTTCACCGTTGTCACTGTTGACGATCTCACCCTCGGCGGCCGGATCTTCATTGGGCGCAGGGGATGTCGCGGCCGGCGCCGCAACCGCCACCACCGGTCGTTGCCCTTCCTTCTCCGGCGGAACCCGCAGGTAGGAGAGGGTCTGTCGGGCGATGGCGCCGAAAGCCGGGGCCGCCACGATACCGCCATAAGGACTCTTTTGCGGCTCGTCAATCACCACCAGGATGGTCAGCCGCGGGTTTTTCACCGGGACGAAGCCAACGAAGGAACCGACCCGTTTGCTGGAGTACCGCTTGGTGGCCGGGTCAACCTTCTGCGCCGTACCGGTCTTTCCCGCCACGCCATACCCCTCCACCGCCGCACCGGAACCGGTTCCATCGGGCTGGGTTACCGATTCCATCATGACCGAAACCTTCCGGGCGGTTTCTTCGGAGACGACCCGTCGCCGAACCTGGGGTGAAAACTGCTGAGTCGTATTACCGTTCTCGTCGGTGATCTGCTCCACCACGTAGGGTTTCATGAGCACCCCCTTGTTGGCCACCGCCGAGATGGCCGCCGTCAACTGCACCGCCGTCGTGGAGACACCCTGTCCGAAGGAGACTGTGGCCAACTCTGACTCATACCAATGTCCCCCCCGGATACTCCCCGTTGCCTCACCAGGAAGGTCGATGCCGGTCCGTTCGCCGATACCGAAGTTCTTGAGATAAACCGAAAGTCGCTCCTGTCCCAACCGGCGACCGATCTTTGCCGCGCCAATGTTACTGGAGTGCTTGAGGATGTCGGAAACGGAGAGTCTGCCGTAGCGGTGGGTATCGTGGATGGTGGCGCCACCGATACTGAAGCTTCCCAACTCGCAGTCGAAACTGTCCTTCAGCGAGATGACCTTCTCCTCCAGGGCTGCGGCCATGAGGAGCACCTTGAAGGTCGAGCCGGGCTCGAAGCTATCGGCCACGGCATGGTTGCGCTGGGCGGAGTGTGGTGAGCGGAAATAAGCGTTGGGATTGAAGGTCGGGTAGTTGGCCATGGCCAGTATCCGCCCGCTCTGCGTCTCCATCACGACGGCCATACCGGATTTCCCGCCGTTATCCTCCACCGCCTTGGTCAGTTCCTTCTCGGCGATGTACTGGATGTTTCGGTCCAGGGTCAGAGTGATGTTGTTCCCCTTGGAAGAGTTCTTGATCACCGTTCCCTTGAGGCGGATATTGCGTCCCAGAGCATCCCGTTCGGTGATCAGGTACCCCATATTGCCGAGGATATCCTTGTCATATTTTTTTTCGATCCCTTCCAACCCACCCGGGTCTACGCCGGTGAAGCCAACCACATGGGCCGCCACCTCGGAATTGGGGTAGAACCGCTTGGTTTCCCGGGCGAATTCGATGCCGTCCAGTTCCAGCGCTTCGATTTTTTTTCGTAATTCCGGGGTAATACGCCGTAGCAACCAGATAAAATGCTTCTGCTTGTTTTCCGTAAGCTTCTTTTCAAGCTCCTGACGACTGCTCCCCAGAACCGGCGCCAATTTGGCGGCGGTATCGGGAATATTATCCATGACCTTGGGTTCGGCGAAACAGGAGTCCATCTCGATGGATACAGCCAGGGGGAGACCGTTGCGATCAGAGATGTTTCCCCGCGCCGGTGTAAGCTGCACGGTCTTTTGATGCTGACGTTCAGCCCGCTTTACCCATTCGTCCGTGGTCACGATCTGGAGGTAATAGGCGCGGGCCAGCACCGTCACAAAGACCAGAGCGAACAGGCCGCCGATCAGTTTTATCCTGATCTTGTTCCACTTCTCATCGCCGGACTTTTCGGACTTCATGGCACGGAACGGATCTGAACGTCGGTGGGAAGAGTCATCCCCAGATCTTCCCGGGCAATTTTTTCGATCCTCCCCGGGGTCTTCAGTGAAGCGATTTCAAGATGGAGACGGCTGGCTTCCTGCTTCGCCTCCCGGATGGCGCCGTCAGCTTCAGAAATCTGGAGATTGAGATCGATAACCGTAACCCGCGACCAGACATGAAAAAGCGCCACCAAGGTGAGCAGAACCATGACCACCATGAGGTAGGGGAACATGTGCCAACGGGTGTCCGCGGCGTCAAAGACATGGGGCGCCGCCACCTTGGTGAATGCAGCTTTTACGTGTGCCATCCGGCTACTCCTTGTTCGGTGCTTATCTTTTCTCAACGGCTCTCAGCCGGGCGCTGCGAGCCCGCGGATTAGTCGCCGTCTCGGCTTCGCCAGGCCGAACGGCCCGGGATGTCAGGACCTTAACCTGGGGGAGATTTTCGCAGACGCAGAGTGGCAGTTCACGAGGACAGACGCACCCCCGGGCCAGCTCCCGGAAGGAGTGCTTGACGATCCGGTCTTCCAGGGAGTGAAACGAGAAGATCGGAAGAGCACACGTCTGA
>CAIUUR010000234.1 GCA_903902345.1 uncultured Geobacteraceae bacterium
CACAATCACCGGAACCAACCTGACCGGGGCCACCGTCACCTGCAGTAACGGCACCGTGGGTGCCGCAACCACCGCCACCGCAACCTCCATTGTCGTCCCCATCACCGGGACCGCCATCGCATCCGGCACCGTTACCGTCACCACCGCTGGAGGGAGCATCACCGGGAACCTCACCGTCACCGCACCGGCGCCCACGATCAGCAGCATCAACCCCGCCAGCATCATCAAGGGAGTAGCAACCGCCGTTACCATCACCGGAGCCAACCTGACCGGGGCCACCGTCACCTACAGCAACGGCTCCGTGGGAGTAGCCACCACCGCTAACGCAACCTCCATCATCATCCCTATCACCGGGATCACCGTCGCCGCAGGAACCGTTACCGTCACCACTATCGGAGGCGCCGCCACAGGGAACCTCTCCGTCACCGTCCCCGCACCGACGATCAGCAGCGTCAACCCCGCCAGCATCGGACAGGGAGTGGCGACCGCCGTTACCATCACCGGAACCAACCTAGCCGGGGCCACCGTCACCTACAGCAACGGCACCGTGGGGTTGCCCACCACCAGCATCGCAACCTCCATTGTCATCCCCATCACCGGGACCACCGTAGCCACAGGGACCGTTACCGTCACCACTACCGGAGGCTCTGCCACAAGCAGCCTTGCCGTCACTGCACCTCTCACCCGAACCAACGTCGCCCTGGCTACCAACGGCGGTGTTGCCACGGCATCGTCGACCATTAATGCCACAACCTATCCCGTGGCGTCACTGAACGACGGTGACCGTAACGGGGCGAAATGGAGCGCTGGTGGCGGCTGGAACGACGCCACCAATAACGTTTATCCTGACTGGGCTCAGATCACCTTCAACGGTCCGAAGACCATTAGCGAGATACATATTTACACCCTGCAGGACAACTATGCCGCGCCGCTCGTCCCCACCGCCGCCATGACCTTCTCCAAGTACGGCATCACCTCGTTTAGCGTCCAGTACTGGGACGGAACGACCTGGGCGACAATCCAGAACATCACCGGCAATAAGCTTGTCTGGAGATCAATCACCTTCCCGGCGTTGACCACAAACCAGATACGCGTAGTCGTCAACGCCTCACTGGGGGGCTACAGTCGTATTGTCGAGATCGAGTCGTACTGATCACGGAGCAATGATGACCGTAAAGAACGGCCCCCAATCCCTTCTCCACTAAAATAGCGGAGAAGGGATTGGGGGCCTTCGTTTCAGGGTGCATGAATGTTGAGGAATCAGGCGAGCAAAGGAGTTGTCAGACCAGGGTGAGCAGTGCGGAGACGAGATATGGAAGCTCTTCTTCCATCACGGTGCGGAGATCAAGAGTAAAAGTGCCGGACGAGATCCGACCGACGACCGGCACCCGGGCGGAGCGGAATCGTGATTCTATCTCCTGGGGAGAGAGCCCATCGCGGGAGATGGTAAGGAGGACCGGAGGGAGAGAGAGAAGCGGGTAGGAGCCGCCGCCGGGCTGAGAGACCCCATCGATCAACTCCAGGGAAAACCCCTCCGGGAGTGTTCTCCGGAGCCTTCGGAGCAGCTTCTTGCCGCGCCCGCGAAGTTCGGCAACGGAGACGGTGAGCATCCGGAGAACAGGGATCTCCGCCAAGGCCAACCGCTCATCCAGGTAGAGGCGAAGGGTCCCCTCCAACGCAGCCAGGGTTAGCTTATCCAACCGGAGCGCCCGCAGGAGCGGATGACTCGACATGGGACGGAGGAACTCCTCCCGCCCAACGATGATCCCCGCCTGAGGACCTCCCAGGAGCTTGTCCCCGCTGAACGTTACCAGATCCACCCCGGAGCGGATAAAATCCCCTACGGTCGGCTCGCCACTGATGCCGAAGCGCTTCAGGTCGATGAGACTGCCACTTCCGGCATCCACCATAGTCGGCAGGGCATATTTTTTACCGAGGGAGGCCAGATCCGCAGAGGAGACCTCCGCGGTGAATCCCACCATGGCGAAGTTACTGGGGTGTACCTTGAGAAGAAGACCGGTAGCGGAAGAAATTGCCCCTTCATAGTCCCGGAGATGAGTCCGATTGGTTGCCCCCACCTCGCGGAGGATGGCCCCGCTCTGACTCATGATGTCGGGGATACGGAATGCCCCACCGATCTCCACCAGTTCGCCCCGGGAGACGATCCCCTCACGACCGGCGCAGAGCGAGGCAAGGGCGAGGAGGAGCGCTGCGGCGTTATTGTTCACGACAAGGGCGGCCTCAGCACCGGTCAACCGGCGTAGCAACCCTGCCACGTGGTCCAACCGGCTCCCTCGTTCACCGGTGGCGAGATGGTACTCCAGGTTTGAATAACCGTAGGCCACATCATCCAGGAGGGGGACAACAGCACGGGGGAGTGGCGCCCTCCCCAGATTGGTATGAATGATGATCCCCACGCCATTGACGACCTTGCGCAAAGAAGGGGTTGTGGCGGCGTCCAGGGCACGGAGGAAGCGTTCCGACAGGGTTTCCTCGTCAAGAAGGAGTGTCTCTCCCCTGAGGAGCCCCCCCCTCACCATGGCCAGCATCGCCCGGAGCGACGCCAGGACCACGGGACGAGGATGTACCCGAAGGGCGGCGGTTACCGCCGGCCAAAGCAGCATACGATCAACCTTGGGGATAGCGGCACAGGTATTCATAACCGGCATTGTAGTTGAGAGACACTGAATGTCAAGGAAAGCCTACGCACCCTGAGTGGGAAACGGCTTGAAATTTCCGCCGGGACCACGTAGAGTCCCCAGCGGGAGAACTGTACATGGACCCGGTCCGCCATCTCAAAGTTTCATTACTTGTCTTGACCCTCCTGGTTACCGCAGGGACCGTGGGGTATATCACCATTGAAGGGTGGCGACCTCTCGACGCCCTCTACATGACCATCATCACCCTGGGAACCGTCGGCTTCAAAGAGGTCCACGACCTGAGCGATGCCGGCAAGCTCTTTACCATAGCCCTGATTATCGTCGGGGTCAGCGTCCTGGGGTATATCGTCGGTAGCCTGGCTCAAATCATGTTCGAGGGGCAGTTCCAGCGGATCATCGGGAGGAAGAAGGTGGAAAACCGGATCAGGTCACTGAAAAATCACTACATCATCTGCGGTTATGGTCGCATCGGGAGTCTCATTTGCAAGGAGTTCGCCGCCAAACCGCTTCCCTTCGTGGTGGTGGAGAAAGATCCCCAGATCGCTGAAAGGCTTTCGGATGTCTATCTGGTTATCCACGGCGACGCCACCGCCGACGAAACCCTCCTCCATGCAGGGATCAGGGAAGCCAAGGGGTTGATCACCGCGGTCACCTCGGACACGGAGAACGTCTATATTACCCTGACGGCCCGCGGTCTCAACCCGGATCTTTATATCCTGGCCCGCTCCGGCGAAGAGGGATCCGAACTCAAGCTCCAGCGGGCCGGGGCAAACAAGGTCATCTCCCCCTACACCATCGGCGGCAACAGGATGGCTCAGGCTATTCTTCGCCCCAATGTGGTGGACTTCATAGAAATCGCCACCGGCCGCGGCCACCTGGAGCTCCAGATGGAAGAGATCGAAATCCCCAGCCACTCCGCCTTCGTCGGAGAAAACCTCGTCACCTCGGGCTTTCGCAGGGAGACAGGAGTCATCATCGTCGGGATCAAAAAGAAGAACGGCAAGATGGTCTTCAATCCCGAACCCAAGTCGACCCTGGAGGAAAAGGATACCCTCATCGTCCTGGGCCAACCCACCGCCGTTCTCAAGCTGGAAGACCTGATCCACCACACCCCCCGTGGAGAACAGTCGCCAAGGAAAGTCCACCATGCCTGACAACACTCTGCACGTCCACGTACCCTACCCCCAGTTGGCCAACACCCTCCCGTTCCTCGTGGAGCGGCGGCTCAACGTGGAACTTTTTTTCTCCGCCGACACCCTGGATAATCTGATCCCGGAGCAGCTCGCCTCATGGGCCGAGCGATTGGAGTACGCGGGAATAAAGAGGACGATCCACGCGCCGTTCATGGATCTGAGCCCCGGCTCCTACGAACCGCTCCTGCGGGAGATCACCCGTCGCCGCTTCCACCAGGTCATGGACGCAGCCGCGACCCTTCGCCCGCGTGCCGTGGTATTTCACCCCGGCTTTGACAAATGGCGCTACGGCGAAACCCGGGATCGGTGGCTGGCGGAGAGCATCCCGTTATGGGAGGAGATGGTGGAACGAGGGGATGAGTGCGACTGCATCATCGCCGTGGAAAATATCTTCGAGGAAGAGCCCTCCACCCTGTTCGACCTGATCACCTGCGTAGACTCCCCCCGGTTGCGCCACTGTTTCGACATGGGACACTGGAACCTGTTCAAGAAGGTAAGTCTGGAGGAGTGGTTCTCGGTGCTGGGACCGTTCATGGCCGAGACCCACATCCATGACAACCACGGGGAGAAGGACGAGCATCTCCCCATCGGTGAAGGGGAGATCGACACCCGGCTTCTACTCTCCCTTCTGGATCGCTACGCGCCGGGCGCCATCCGGACCATCGAGGCCCATACCCGGGAAAGGCTGGAACGGGCGCTGACCGCGATGAAGCAGTTGCAACAATAATATTTTAACGGGAGGTACAGGTGTCATCACCAACTGAAAAACAACCTGAAGGAGTAGATCTAAGCGGCGAAGCGGGCTGGGAGGCATTTGACGCACCATCGCTGGTGGGGGAATCGCTCCGCTTTGTTTCCGGCGACCCGGAAGGGGACCGGTTCCGAGTCCGCTACTACCGTGACGAATACAAGCATCTGCACGCCCGACTCTGGTTCGGTCCCGAGACCGGCGGCCCCCCCGGTCATGTCCACGGCGGCGCGGTGGCCGCAGTGATGGACGAGGCGCTGGGTCTGGCGGCGTGGGCGGCAGGTTACCCCATCGTAGTGGGAAACCTGAACGTCAACTTCCGAAACATGCTGCCACTGGAGAAGGTGGTCACGCTGGAGAGCGAGGTCATCTCCGTGGAAGGGCGAAAAATCATGGTCCATGGGCGGCTATTTCAGGGCGAAACGCTCTATGCCGAGGGGAAATGCCTCTGCATCACCATTAAACCAAAGGAGCTTTAACCATGTCAAACTGCGGATGCAGCCACACAACCGGAGGGGGCCCTTTTGCCCAAGGAAGGGAGCTGGTGGAGTTTGTCGCCGCGGCCCACGGCGGTGAAATGAGAACCAAACCGATTTCGGGAGGCGGACTGGCGACACTCTGCCAGGGATGCGGCGCCCCCTTCACCCTCGCCACCTACGTGGGAGCCTGTCCCGTATGCGGCGGGGTCCACGCGGTCTCCCCACCGCGCAGCAGCGATGCGGCGAATATCCAATTTGCCGGCAAGGGGTTCACGCTGTCATAACCTGTAACACGCCCTTGAACCACGGAGGCACGGAGAAACGGAGTAAATCACTGAGAAAATCTTACGGTTATATTGTCTATGTTCTTGATCCTGGATTCACCCATAAGGTGATGTTCCGCTGCCGGCATATGATTCATATCTTTATGATTTACCGAGTTTTTCTCTGCGAACTCTGCGAGAGATAGCTTTTTCTAGGTTCAAAACTGCGTAAGATTATCCTCCGTGTCCGTGGCAAGCTATTTTTAGATTTAGCTCCTAATGTTCTCCATTTTTCTTTTCCCGCTGCTGTTTGTCCACCTCGGCGAAGACTCTTCGCGAAACTTCCACGATGACATCGTCGAGAAATTCGAACTTCGCCCCTTTGGACATGACACAGAGAAGATAAGGCCGTCCCGGATAGTAGACAATGCCGCAATCGTGCAACTGCACCGTCCCCTCACGGGAATCGGAATGTTCTCCGAACTTGTGAGCAACCTCCACCTTGGGGGGAACTCCCTCCACGATTCCGGACTTGAACTCCGACCGGGAGAGGGTCTCCAGCGCCCACTCCGAAGAGTCTTTCCCCAGATAGGTCGCATTGTAGAGCACCCGGAGAAATGAGGCATAGGTCTGAACGGAAAGAAAATCATCATCCGTCCGGACCCGAGGGTTCTGGATTCTCAGGGTACGGTAGACCTTGTCGAACTCGCCGGGGTCAACGACCTTGGTGAGGAGGGTGAAGGCGTTGTTATCCGAATAGACGATCATCCTCCGGATCAACTCCCTGACGGAATATTCGTGACCGGGGCATAGCGTCTGGGACGGCTTGACATTCTGATCCGCGTTATAGTCTCGGGCAAGGTCGAACTTCACGGATCTGTCCAGCAGATTGTTCCCCCCTCCCTTGTCTGCAGTTTTCAGGAGCGCGATCATGAGCGGCAGTTTTCGCAGACTTGCCGGGACGAACTTCTCAGTATCCCCGATACTGAACGAGAGTCCGTCGTCCATATCCCGGAAATAGACACTCACGCTGGACGCCCACCGTTTGTCCATGCATGAATTCAGGTACGTCTCGATCTTTTCCTTGAAGGGGCGCAATTCCTGATTTGTCAGGACATCCTGGGCGATATCACATTCCAGAAGAGGATTGACATGTTTGCACAGTCCCTCGCGCCTCTCAATGAACGCGCAGTTGTCTTCCTTCTTCAGGAGAGTCCCACGGGCGGTAAAACCGACGACAATCCCCACCGCCAGCGTCGCGGGAAGTATAATTTTCAGCCATTTCATGGTCTAAGCTGTTTCCTCCGGTAAATAACAGTGTTACTTCCTCCGGCTCCCGGTGCGGAGTTCCAGGAGCGGCACGAGAAACCGTTCATAGGTAACCTTTTGCTTGGAGGAGAGGAGATCAAGATCCCCTTCGTTATCCAGCAAAAAGGTGCCGACGCCCATCACCGTTTTTGCCAGATAACCGGTCCCTTCCACGCTCTTCTCTATCTCTTCTCCATTTTTGCTCAGCACATTTTTCAGCGCTTTCATATTTACCGTCATATCTCATCCTCCATTCATCATGGGAAAAGCTGTTTCTCGCAGAGTCCGCAGAGAAAAGCGGGGAACATCGCAATGATATGAAACATAGACCTTCAACCGACTAAAACTTGCTTACCTTCTTGGTTTCTCTGCGATCTCTGCGAGAGCGACTGCTGTTTTCGGGCTTATCGATTAGCCGTTATTTGGACCGGCTTCCCCGCCGCCCGGTCTTGGGGAGAGGTCGTTCTGCCACCGGTTTTCCCCGACGTGGAGTCGTCGCCGTTGCCGGTCCCTTTGCCTCACGAACCTGGGGCTTCCTGCTCTTGGGGGGCAGAGCCGCCTTCTTGAACTCCTTCACCTGCATACTCCGCTTGGCCGCCACCTGAGGAAACTCATCCAGGGTCCGGCGGGGGATAGAATAGGTAAGGAGCTTCTCGATGGCGGCCAGAAGGAGCTTTTCCTCCGGGCTGACCAGCGAGAGAGCGATTCCATCTTCACCGGCCCGGCCGGTACGACCGATCCGGTGTACGTAATCTTCGGGAACCTGGGGAAGATCGTAATTCACCACATGGGGGAGTCTCTGGATATCCAGCCCCCGCGCCGCCACATCCGTAGCCACCAGGACACGAAATTCTCCTTCCTTGAATTCCGCCAGGGTCCGAGTCCGGATGGACTGGCTCTTGTTGCTGTGAATAGCGGCGGACTTGATGTTGTCAAAGAGGAGTTCTTCGGTGAGCTTGTCCGCACCGTAGCGGGTTCGGGCAAAGACCAGTACCTGATTCCACCCCCCCTTTCGGATTAGGAACGAGAGCATCTCCCGCTTCCTGCTCCGCTCCACCTCGTAGACCGCCTGAGTCACCGCGTCGGCGGCGATGTTGCTCCGCGCCACCTCGATCCGCCGGGGATGATCCAGCAGCCGATCGGCAAGCTGCTTGATATCCTTGGAGTAGGTGGCGGAAAAGAGGAGAGTCTGCCGTTTGGCGGGGAGATACTCCGCCACCTGTTTGATGTCGTCGATAAACCCCAGATCCAGCATCCGGTCGGCCTCGTCCAGCACCAGGAATTCGATGCGGGAGAGATTGATGGTTCCCCGTTCCGCATGGTCCAGGAGCCGCCCCGGAGTCGCCACCACGATGTCCACCCCCCGGTGTAGCCGTTCGATCTGGGCCTGAATGGTCACCCCGCCGTAGATGGTGGTGGAACGCAGGGAGAGGCGTCGGGCGTAATTGTTCATCTGTTCGCTGACCTGAGCCGCCAATTCGCGTGTGGGGACCAGGACCAGGGCGCGCGGGGCGCGTCGCTTTTGCGGAGGAACGTTCTCCCCCAGACGCTGGACGATGGGGAGAGCAAAGGCCGCCGTCTTCCCTGTCCCTGTCTGGGCCCCGGCCAGCAGGTCGCACCCCTCGAAGATCAGCGGAATAGCCCCGCTCTGGATGGGGGTCGGCGACGTGTACCCCTGGGCGGTAATTGCGCTGAGCAGTTCCGGCCGCAGGCCGAGTGATTCAAAAGACATGAAGTGGCTCCTCAAAAATTGGGTTGATTCCGAAAACAGAGCAGTTTCGAAACCGAACCTGAGATACAACGTCTACAACAACGGGACGCGGATAAAATCTGATCAACGCGGATAAGGCAAAGCAAGAAATATTTTAATCAGCGTTTATCCGCGTTTATCCGCGTCCAACGCCTTTATTGAAGTCAGTTTTTCCACCCTCTGCTTCGGGCTTCGCGCTGATCACTCTCCACCTCTCCCAGCAGCTCCAGGTAGACGGCGTAACGATCGGCCGGGATCAGCTCCTGCTCCACCAGCTTGATGACAGCGCACCCCGGTTCGGTGCGATGACGGCAATCGCGAAAGTGACAGCGGAGGTGTCCATGCTCTTCGAAACCGGGAAAGTGGGTAGCCAACTCATCGGTAAGAATATCCACCAGGCCGAAATCCCTGAATCCGGGGGTATCCACCAGTTCTCCGCCGCCGGCCAGTGCATGGAGGGTGGAGACGGTGGTGGTATGCCGCCCCAGACCGCTCTGCTCGCTGAGCTTTCCCACCTTGAGATCAATGGCCGGGCAGAGGGCATTCAGGAGCGAACTCTTCCCCACGCCACTGGCCCCCACGAAAACTCCCCGGTGTCCCTGGCTCAGATACGCCACCAGAGGTTCCAGGCCGGTGCGCTCCTTGGCGCTGAGGGGGAAAACGGAGACGGCACCGGCGTAAACCCGGCTCAAGCCGGCCAGAAGCAGGGCGGTATCCTCCAGGTCGCATTTGTTCACCACTACGAAGGGGTGCAACTCCGCCACCCGCGCCGCCACGATGGCCCGATCGATGAATCCTGCCTGGGAGTTGGGAGCCACTACGATCCCGAGAACATCCAGATTTGCCGCAACCAGGTGGATACCGCCGCCACCATCACGGCGGCGCAATTCAGTGCGGCGGGGCAACCGGAGCAGGATCTCCCCTGTAACCTCCACCTCATCCCCCACCACATGCCCGGAGTTCCGCTTCACCCGCACCATCCGTCGCTTGCCGGTGGCGAAGGCAACCTCCACCTCAACGCCGTGGTGCGCGGTGATCAGACCTCGGGATGCCTCGATGGAATCGTTTTTTTTAAGTTTATTCGCCATGGCTATGCCAGCAGCAGCGAGAGCGCATGGAGCAGCAGACCGATCACCCCACCCACCAGAGTGCCGTTCATCCTGATGAACTGCAGGTCGGAACCGATGCTCAACTCGATCTCGTTGGCATAGTCATCACTTTCCCACCGCTGCATGGTGCCGGCAATATGACCGACGATGGCGCTCCGGACCGTATCCCCGTAATGGAGTATCAACGTCTCCAGGTGCTCATTCAACGATTCTTTAAGTCCCCGATTAGCCGACAGGGCGGCGCCAAGGCCGGCAACGGCGGCCGAAAGTTTTTCCTGCACCTTCGACTGGGGGCGCCGCAGGTCGTCGTTCAGCCAACGCTTCAGATCGTTGCCGATGTTTGTCGCGTAATCGGCGATGGCTTGGCTCTGCACCACCTCAAGCTTGATGGTCTCGACCTTATGGCGCAACTCCTGGTCCGATTTCAGTCTGTCGGCAAAATCCGTCACGGCACGGTCGAACTTCTGTCGAACCTCGTGGTCACAATCACCGGCAACTTCCTGAATAAAAGCGTTGATTCTGCCGGCGACCTTTTCACCCGCCCCCCGGGAAAACTGCTCCCGATTGGGAATGAAGGCGACCAGGAGCGGATACTCCTTGGTGCAGAGAGCATCGATGGCCGTTGCCAGTTTTGTCTGCGCTTCCGGGGAGGCCAGCCACCCGGCAAGTCGGTTGAGCAGATCATCCAGCACGGGCTGATGGCGATTATTCCGGGTGAGAGAATGAAGGATATCCCCGGCGGAACCGGCCAGGTCGAAGGCTTCGATCCGGTTGCTCAGGGCGGACCGCAACAACTGCTGCACCCGCTCGTCATGAATAAAGTCCAGGGAATCCGCGCATACTCGGGTCAACCCCTTGGCCAGAGTCTCGGCATTCTTCCGTGAAATCAGGTAGGCGGCGAGATGCTCGGCAGGATTGTACTCCCTCAGCTTGGCGATGAGAGTGTCGCTGGCGAGAAACTTGTCACGGATAAATTTTGCCAGATTTTCGGCAATGACATCCTTCTTGTTTTTTATGATGGCCGTATGGGGTATCGGTATCCCCAGGGGGTGGCGAAAGAGCGCCACAACGGCGAACCAGTCGGCCAGGGCCCCCACCATGGCTGCCTCGGCAAAGGCGGCGAGCCACTCCCAGACGCCACCATCGTGGCGGGAGCGGGCAACCAGAAACAGCACGGCCGCCCCCATCATCAATCCCGTGGCAATTCTCTTGTTTCTGATCAAGATTCGTTTTCTGTAATCCACTCGCACTCTCCGGCTTCGTAGTAACAGCTGCGGGAAACAACAGCCGCTTCATCGTGTTGAAGCAGCTATACCGTTATAACTTTCAAATTGTTACGCTTCTATCACGCCCGGTAGCATCTCCAGTTTGCCTGCTCTTTCCCGAAAAGCAGCGTCAAAAGTCGCAAAGGAGTCCGCCCGTCGACTTGAAGAGAGGTGCAAGGCATCGGCAAAATCCATCCCCTTTCCGTGTGCGTCAAGCGCTGCAAACAAAACAACCTCATCCTCCACGGTCACTTGCTCCAGCGACAACAGCCCTCTCAGGGCGCTATTTACCCGGAGGTGATCAAGCCGATACACAGCCCGCAATACCCACTCCGTTTCCAGCACTACGGTTTTTGGGATAAATATATCATCTACCCTGAAGAGAGCGGCTGCCTTGCCGGACTGTTCAGGATCGTCGTTCACCAGCAACCGGACGGCTATGTTCGTGTCTATGGCAACCATGACTCTGCCTGCTTTTTTGCTTCCTCCACGATACCGGCATCCATTTCGGCCAAACTCTTGCTCGGCCCGCTGTAACCGGCGCAACCGATAACATCTTCGAGAGAAGTGGTTTGGCGACTGCTCGTCGGCTTCAACACGAGAGTATTCCCCTCATCAACAATCGTAAAGGTCGCGCCGGGACGCCAACCATGCCGTTGTCTGATCAGTCGCGGGATAACTATCTGCCCCTTACTGGAAAGAGTTGTTTCCATAGTACTCCTCTCCTTTGGTAAGACGAAGTAAGTTTACACTACAGGAATCACCCGGTTGAGGCAAGGAAAGAGAACGGTGCGGATTTCTCACATACTGCATCCCAGGTTTTCCTGACCATAAGCAAGGGCCGCAAAACATATGTTTTTCATCCCACCGATCACCTTGACCGGCGCCTCTTACTCAGCAGACTGGACGGCGTCCCCGCAGCCTTGAACTCCGGCTCATACCCCACCTTGAAACTGGCTCCGCCCCTGTTGCGCAAGCTGAGGAAATGGGTGTTCTCTTTATCAAAGGTGCAGACGGGGGCACGACAGGGCTCGAAACCGAACCGTTGGAAATAGCCCGGTTCGCCCAGGACAAAGAGGGTCTGCTCTTTGATCGCCTCCTGCCGCAGGGCGAATTTCAGCAGTTCCGATCCCACTCCTTGCCGTTGAAATTCGGGAGAGACGGCCATGGGGGCCAGGTGCAGTCCGCAGATCTCCTTCCCCTGATAGGCAGTGGTGAAGGCGATGTAGGCGATGACCCTGCTCGTATGAATGCAGACCCATTCGTGCATGACTCTGCCGTTTTCATGTAACTTCTGCACCAGCCCGATTTCGGACTTGCCATGGGGAAAAGCGAGGGGGAGGAGCGCATAGACCCTGGGTCTGTTCTCCACCGTCAGTTTCTGGATTTTCACAAGGAGTGTCCTTACAGATAATTCCGTTCAACAACCTATTCCTCTATCTTTTTCAACAACAAATGCAACTCCGTCAAACGCTCCTGTGCAACCAGCCAAACCGTCTTCAGGTCGACACCCATGTAATCATGTATGAGAACATCCCGCATACCGGCCATCTTGGACCACGGAACATCGGGATATTTCCTCCGGAACATAGCCGGGATATGCTTGGTAGCCTCCCCAAGCACCTCCAGACTCCTGATCACGGCATTGGAGGTCCTTTTGTCTGCCTCAAACTCTTCATAGGTCATACCGGCCGTAAATTCCTTGACCTCCGCGATGGCAGTACGAATATCACCGAGATAATCGGCTATCTCGCGTCCCTTAGACATACTCAACCTCTGCCAGAATGCGCTTGCCGATGGCCGGTTTGAGCGCAGTTTCCATCACAAGATCAACCTTGCCATGGAGCCTGGCTTCGAGGTATTCCCGTAGATCAACAAAGTCGAACAGATCTATGTCGTGGGTGAAAGATACAAGGATATCGATATCGCTCCGTTTGCGCTGCTGTTCGCGCACATGAGAGCCAAACAAACCAAGCCGCTGCACGCCGTAACGCGACATTATCTCGGACTTATTGTTTTTGATAATGGCGATGATTTCCTGTTTACCCATGGTCGTGTCATCCATAAAAAAGGGGCGCTGCGATCAGCGCCCTTTCAGATGTTATTTAAAGTTCTTCTTGATCCTCTCCACCGCCTCGATGACATTCTCGCGATGGCCAAAGGCAGATAAGCGGAAGTACCCTTCGCCACTGGGGCCGAAGCCGGAGCCGGGGGTCCCCACCACGTTGCATTCATTCAACAGTTTGTCGAAAAATTCCCAACTGGTCAGACCGCCGGGAGTCTTGAGCCAGATGTAGGGGGCGTCCACCCCGCCGAAGACCGTAAGGCCGGCCTCCTTCAACCCTTCGCGAATAATCCGGGCGTTCTCCATGTAGTAGTCGATGATTTCCTTGGTCTGAGCCCACCCTTCTTCCGAGTAGACCGCGGCGGCAGCCCGCTGTACCGGGTAGGAAGCGCCGTTGAACTTGGTGGTAGTGCGGCGGAGCCAGAGTTTGTTGAAGCTGTACCGTTCCCCACTGCTCGTCGTCCCCATCACCTCTTCCGGTACGACCACCAGGCCGCAACGGACCCCCGTGAAGCCGGCGGTCTTGGAGAAGGAGCGGAACTCGATGGCGCACTTCTTGGCCCCTTCTATCTCGTAGATGGAGTGAGGAATAGCGGGGTTGGTGATGAACGCCTCGTAGGCGGCGTCGAAGAAGATGATCGCATCGTTGGCCAGGGCGTACTCCACCCACTTTGTCAACTCCTCCCGACTGGCCACGGTCCCCGTGGGGTTATTGGGGAAGCAGAGATAGATGATGTCCACCTTCCCCGTGGGGAGGGCCGGGATGAAGCCGTTTTCCTCGGAGCAGGGGAGATAGACGATCCCCTTGTAATATCCCTTCTCGTCCGCCTCGCCGGTGCGGCCGATCATGACATTGGTGTCGTTATATACCGGATAGACCGGGTCGCCGATGGCCACTACGTTGTCCAGGGCAAAGATATCCAGGATGTTGGCGCAGTCGCACTTGGAGCCGTCGGAGATGAAGAGTTCCTCGGTCTTCAGCTCGACCCCCAGCGGCTTGTAGGATTTCTCAATGATGGCGTTGATAAGCCAGTCGTACCCCTGCTCCGGCCCGTAACCGGCGAACTGATCGATGGTGGCCAGATCGTCCACGGCGTCGTGAAACGCCTTGATGACCGCCGGCGCCAGGGGGCGAGTCACGTCACCGATACCCAGGCGAATTACCTTGGCGGTGGGGTTCTCCGCAGCAAAGGCGCGGACACGGCGACCGATCTCGGGAAAAAGGTAGCCGGCCTTCAGTTTCAGGTAGTTGTCATTGATCTGTGCCACTGAAAAACCTCCTCAATTTAACAGGGATAGACAGGATGAACAGGATCAAGGCATCATCCAGATCGTCCTGCATATCCTGTTTATCCTTTTGAATGATTGAATAATTTAATTTTTTACCGCAGTCCCAGCACATCCTGCATGTCGTAGATCCCCGGCGGCTGCCCCACCACCCACTTGGCGGCCCGCACCGAACCGCGGGAGAACATATCCCGGGTCATGGCGCGATGGGAAAGCTCGATCCGCTCCCCCATGCCGATGAAGTAGACCGTATGCTCGCCGATGATGTCGCCGCCACGGACGGTCTGCATCCCGATCTCTTCCTTGGTCCGCTCCCCCACGATCCCTTCACGGGAACAACGGGCTACCTGGTTGTAGTCACGCCCCAACGCCTCGGCCACCACCTCCCCCATCCGGACGGCGGTGCCGGAGGGAGCGTCCTTCTTCTTGTTGTGATGCAGCTCCACGATCTCCACGTCGAAGTCGTCCCCCAGAGTCCTGGCCATATCTTTCAGGAGTTTGAAGCAGACGTTGACCCCCACGCTCATGTTGGGGGCGATGATCACCGGGATATCCCTGGCCAGCTCCGCCGCCAGCTCCCGCTCCTCGGGGGTGAAACCGGTGGAGCCGATGACTATGGCCTTCTTCTTCAGGCCGCAGAGTTCCAGGTTTTTCAGCGACACCTTGGGGGTGGTGAAGTCGATGAGGACGTCGCACCCCTCCACCACTTCGTTCAGGTCATCGGTAATCTTCACCCCCAGCGGACCGCAGCCGGCGATGAGCCCGGCATCCTGTCCCACCAGGTCGTGTCTCGGCCGCTCCAGTGCGCCGGAAAGCTGGCATCCGGCCTCCTTTACGGCAACAATGATTCTCTGCCCCATGCGCCCGGCGGCGCCGCAAACGGCGATCTTGATCATAACTACCTCTTTGGGACGAGGTGCCAAGGACTTAAGGCAAAAGGGGAAAACCCCAGACCTTTAGTACGTTAGCCATTCGCCTAGATTAGGTTATACTCTTTCATTATCCCGGCCAGCTTGGCTTTGTTGGCATCGCTCATGGGGCAGAGCGGCAGACGGACCTCGTCGGAGCATTTGCCCATGAGTCCTAGAGCACTCTTGACCGGCACCGGGTTGCTCTCCATGAACATGGCGTTACTGATCTTGAGGGTCTCAAGATGGATACGGCGGGCCGTCTCCAGGTCACCGGCGAAGAACGCGTCGGTGAGATCCCCCACCGACTTGGGCATAATGTTGGCCAACACCGAGATGACCCCCTTGGCGCCGCAGGCCATCATGGGGAAGGTAATAAAATCGTCACCGGAGAAGACATCAATCCGGTCGCCGCAGAGCGCCAGGATCTCGGAAGCCTGCTGCAGGGAACCGGTGGCTTCCTTGATGGCGACAATATTCTTATGAAAGGACAACCGCGCCACGGTCTCCGGGAGGAGGTTAACCCCGGTTCGCCCCGGCACGTTGTAGAGGATCTGGGGGATCTCCACGGCATCGGCAATGGCGGTATAATGCCGGAACAACCCCTCCTGGGTCGGCTTGTTGTAATAGGGGGTAACGAGAAGGACACCATCCGCCCCCGCATCCTTGGCCTTCTGGGAGAGCTCAATAGCTTCTGCGGTGGAGTTGGAACCGGTGCCGGCGATAACCGGGACCCGACCGTTCACCTGTTCCACCACCGTTTTTATCACCAGGATATGCTCATCGTAATCCAACGTGGAGGACTCACCGGTGGTGCCGCACGGCACGATGGCATCGGTTCCCCCCTCTATCTGAAACTCCACCAGCTCCCGCAACTTTTCATAGTCCACTGCGCCATTTTTGAACGGGGTGACGATGGCGACGATGCTTCCCTTGAACATGGCAACTACCTCCTCTGGGGGGTTTGTTTTATCGGTATCTCACAGGCGAAAAAAGTTATGTAAAGAGCCGCTTCATCCGCTACAGAAACGACGCAATCGTCTCTCCCTTCACCAGCTCTTCCACCGTCTCCCTCTGGCGTATCACCTCAAACTTCTCCCCCTTCACCATCACCTCGGCCACCCTGGGACGACTGTTGTAGGAGCTGGACATGGCGAAGCCGTAGGCGCCGGCGGACATGAAGGCCACCAGATCACCCCGTTTGAACATGGGAACCTCGCGCCCCTTCGCAAGGAAGTCACCGGACTCGCAGATGGGGCCGACGATATCGGCGACGATCATGCCGTCCTGATCCTTGGTCACCGCCTGAACCCCGTGGTATGAGTCGTAGAGTGCCGGGCGGGCGAGGTCGTTCATTCCCGCGTCGATCATGATGAAGTTCTTCTCGTCCCGGGCCTTGGTGTAGAGAGTTTTCGCCACCAGGATGCCGGCATTCCCCACCAGGTTTCGTCCCGGCTCGAAGATGAGGTGCAGCCCCAGGTCCTTGGTGGCCCCGACGATCTGTTGCCCGTAATCGGCAGGGAGGGGGGGCTCTTCGACGTTGTACTGGATACCCAGACCACCGCCGCAATCGAAGTATTTCAGGTCAATGCCCTGACTCCGGAGCTTGGCGATCATCACCTTCAGCTTCTCGATGGAGTCCACGAAGGGATTGACCTTGGTGAGCTGGGAGCCGATATGCATATCGATGCCGATGACATCTATTCCCGGCAGGGTCATAGCCCGGGCATACTCTTCCATGGCACGGTCGATGGTGATACCGAACTTGGCGTTTTTCAGGCCGGTGGTGATGTAGGGATGAGTCCCCGGGTCCACGTCCGGATTGACCCGGATGGCGATCCCCGCCTTCTTCCCGGTGCGGGCGGCAATTTCCGAGATGCGGGTCAACTCCTGCTCCGACTCCACGTTAAACATGAGGATACCGGTGGCCAGGGCGTATTGAATCTCGTCGTCCATCTTCCCCACGCCGGAATAGACCACCTTGCCCGGATCGACCCCAGCCTTCAACGCCCGGCAAAGCTCGCCGCCGGAAACGATATCCACCCCGCTCCCCAGGTTGAAGAAGGTCTTCAGCACCGACTGGGTGGAGTTGGCCTTCATGGAGTAGCAAATCGTGTGGGGCATGGCGGCAAAGGCGTCGTCGAAGGCCTTGAAGTGACGGGAGAGAGTGGCGTGGGAATAGACGTAAACCGGCGAACCGACCTGGGCAACGATATCCTTCAACGCCACATCCTCAGCGTAGAGTTCATTATTTTTGTAGTTGAAATGGTTCATATCTTCCTCCTGACGGTGTGATAGGGGAACAACGGATCGGACTCTTAGTCCGGCACGCGTAAAGTGTTCATATATACCATGTACAACGGGAAAATGTCAAAGAGTTAGCACGGCAAGGGTGACAACGGGACCATCCGGAAGACGGGAGAGGAATCTGTCAGCAGGGGATATGGTGAGTTTGGCAGGAGTCGTAATCGTTTAAGAAG
>CAIUUR010000235.1 GCA_903902345.1 uncultured Geobacteraceae bacterium
CCAGTGACAGCCCACAGGAGGAATCAGTAATGGGTATCGGCGGCGTTCTCACTTTTTTCGCGGTTCTCGGCACAGTCGGCCCAGCCGTTCTGCTCTTCCTGCTGATAAACAAACTTCTGACCCGGTTTATCACCAACGAGGGCAGATTGGAACAGGGGCGAACGATCCTCTTCTGGTTTTGTGTCGTGCTGTTGGCGCCGATCATATGGCTTCTTAATAAGAATATGGGCTTCTGGCTGGTGTTTGTCCCGCTCGGCATCTGGGGCTTCGCGTGGCTGTGCGGCACAATTGTGGAATTAATTGTTAAAGGAATTACTGAGGCTATCAGCGACACGAACTCGTCCCGCCAGGCCGCACAGGTTGCCCCGGTGGTCGCAGATTATCTACGTAAAGGGGACTACCGGAGCGCCCGGTTCCCCACTAAAAAATAAGAGGAGAAAGAATCATGGACGATCTGTACATCCATGGCATTCCGTCAACATTGCCGGAACCAGAAGCAGCCCTGCTCAGGACCCGGCTACTCCGTGCTGTAAGCGAGGCCCGCAATGAAACAGGCGATACCGAAATCGGCATCCTCATCAGTAGCGCCAGTACTCCCCCGGTTGCTTCTGCTCCTGGAAGAACTGACGAGCCTGACGTGGAGGAGCGTGCCGCACGGTACCGGGTCATGACTCCGTTGTGGCGACTGGAACAACTCGTAGTGCCCGCAGAACTTCATGAAGAACTGGCTACCGCTATCGATCTGATCCATCTGGAGCCACTCGTGTTTGATACCTGGGGACTCCGTGACATCGAACCATTTCCCCGTTCAGCCCTGAACTTTCATGGTCCTCCAGGCACCGGGAAGACGCTTGCGGCGCACGCCATTGCGAACCGATTGGGCAAACCGCTCCTTGCCGCCAGTTATGCCGACATCGAAAGCAAATTCCACGGCGATGGCCCCAAAAATGTGGAGGCGCTGTTCCACGCGGCGAAACGGGATGAATCGGTGTTGTTCCTCGATGAAGCCGATTCTCTCCTCTCCAAACGGCTCACTAACGTCACCCAAGGCTCGGAACAGGCCATTAACTCCATGCGGAGCCAGATTCTGATCTGCCTGGAACGCCATCAGGGGGTAGTAATCTTTGCTACCAACCTCGTGAATAACTACGACGAAGCTTTTGAGACCAGGGTCCGGCACCTGTATTTTCCTCTGCCCGATCATGCTGCACGGGAAGCCATCTGGCAGAGACACTTGCCGGAGCGACTGCCCCTGACGGATGACGTGTCAGCACATGCTCTCGCTGCGGCGACCGAAGGTTTCTGCGGTCGTGACATCAAGAACACTGTGGTGGATGCGGCGTTACAGGTGGCACGGACAGGAAAAGAACGAGTGGCATTCATGGACTTTCAAGCAGCGATCACACGGCTAATCACGGCACGGGAGCACGTCAGGGGGATGAAAGAGATCGGCCTTGAACCGGCTGAGAAGGAACGGATCGAGGGAGTGCTGGCAGCATCCTTCACAAATACGGAGCCATAATAATGTTTGAACTCCTGAAAAATCCCCGAATTCTGAAAGAGTACAACTGGCAACTCATCCTTATCACCATGACCCTCACCTGTCTGGGCGTAGTGATGGTTTACTCTGCTTCAGCGATCATGGCGGACAAACGATATCACGACGGCTTCTATTTCCTCAAACGACAGGGTGGCTTTGCAATTATTGGTGTCCTTCTCATGCTGGTGACCATGCAGATAGACTATCACCTCTGGCAACGCTGGTCCTTGAGGATTCTTGGTATTAGTTTGCTGCTGCTGTTGATCGTGCTGATTCCCGGTCTGGGTGGGAGCGCTGGTGGTTCGTCCCGTTGGATCAAACTCGTCGCAGGCTTTCGGTTTCAACCGTCGGAACTGGCCAAGATTGCCTTGGTCTTCTACCTAGCATTTGCCTTGGAGCGAAAACAAGAAAAAGTCAAGTCCCTGGGGCCGGGCTTTCTTTCCTACATGGTTGTCCTGCTACTACTGATGGCGCTGCTCCTTGGGCAGCCAGACCTTGGGTCGGTAGTGACTCTTTTCCTGGTCGCCTTTATTATGCTCTTTGTTGCCGGGACGCGGCCCGCCTATATCATGTCAGTTATTCTGCTGTCTCTCCCGGCATTCTACCTGCTGGTGATGAAGGTTGCCTACCGCAAACGTCGCATCATGGCCTTTCTGGATCCCTGGCAAGATCCTCAGAATTCAGGATTTCAGATTATCCAATCTCTCATGGCAATGGGGAGCGGAGGTGTTTTCGGGTTGGGATTAGGTGCAGGCAAACAGTAGCTGTTTTACCTTCCTGAGGCTCATACTGACTTTATTCTCGCTGTCATCGGAGAAGAGATAGGATTTGTGGGTATTCTGGGGCCCATCGCTGTTTCAAGTGGGTAGAGCGAAATCGAGCTTACCAGCTATGAGGTAAGCCATGTTGATCAGGTTCTTTGTAGTTTTGTATCCTCGTGCCCTTCGTTTCGC
>CAIUUR010000236.1 GCA_903902345.1 uncultured Geobacteraceae bacterium
CATGCAAACATTGATATTCGGGGCAGGCAATTTGCTCCTCTCCGACGAAGGGTTCGGCGTACATTTTATCTCCTACTTGCAGGAGCATTATTGCTTCGGGGATGACGTGGAGTTGTACGACGGGGGAACGCTGGGGATCATGGTCACCCACCTGCTGGAGGAGGCCGACCTGGTCTATCTTGTGGATGTCATCGAAGCCAAGGGGGAACCGGGGGATATTTTCCGCTACGAGAAGGAAGAGTTCCTGCTGGGGAGTCTCCCCATCAAACTGTCACCCCACCAGATCGGGATACAGGAGGTGCTCTCTCTGGCGGAATTTCGGGGAAGAATTCCGGACAGGGTGACTCTTTTCGGCATTATCCCCCAATCCTATGAGCCCGGGGTGGAGCTTTCGCCGCTGCTGGCCGACAAGCTTCCCGCTCTGGCCGAGCTGGTGGTGGCGGAGTTGCGAGAAGCGGGCCACGTTATTCAGCAGAACTAGGAGTCGTAGTCGTATCTATCCGGTAACATTCCGATTGATCATGAGAGGTTTTGCTGTTACGCTGCGGCGGTCCATTTGTGGAAATTTCCAAACTTCCTCCGACTTGATGCCAATGCCGGCGTAATGGATACCTTTCCGTTCGCCGGTATTTTGTTGTAAGGGCGGGGGAGGGAAGGTGGTAATTCAAAGGGCGCCCGCTGAAATGAGAAAGCAGGAGATACTGTCATGGGACCTTTAGCGTATAAGCGGGAAGAATTGTTTACCTATGGCGACTATCGCACCTGGGGCGATGATGAGCGGTGGGAACTGATTGACGGAATCCCGTATTGTATGTCGCCGGCACCGTCACCCCGGCATCAGATCTTGCTTGCAGACCTGGTTCGTCAATTTACGAGCTATTTGCTGGGAAAATCATGCCGGGCCATTCCTGCCCCCTTCGATGTCCGCCTTGTGGAGAGCGATGAACATGACGATGACATCACTACGGTGGTGCAGCCAGACCTTTCGATTATCTGTGATCGGAGCAGGTTGGATGGCGCTGGTTATCGGGGCGCCCCGGAACTGGTGGTGGAAATCCTCTCACCGGGGACGGTTCAGAAGGACCTGAAAGTCAAGTTCGCCCGTTATGAGCGGGCGGGTGTTCGGGAGTACTGGATTGTTGATCCGGCGGCAAAAACGGTGATGATATTTAGCCTTGGACCTGATGGCCGCTACGGTCGGCCATCGGTATACCTTGATACGGACCAACCTCAGGTAGGGATTTTCCCGGACTTGGAGATTAACCTGGCGGCGATCTTCGCGGAATAATAGGTTCTATCTTGTCATATCCGGACACGAGCTCCCGCCCCCGGATGGGGGTTTTTACCCGCATATGCTTACTTGGTCGTCCTCTTTACTACCTCCTCTCTACCTGAAAATCTATTGTCCCAGGCTATTCCAGGAGGTCTTTCTCCCGAAGTGGCCTGGGACGACTGTCATTTGTCTCTCTGAAAATGGTCTGGATGAACTTCCTGTCTTATCTCGCGGGACGTTACCGCAGGCAAGTCAGTGTTTCCGCCCCGGTTGTCGATTTATCGTTCTCCGGAATTACTTTGCAACAGTTAAATGGTACGTCACGTTTTGTGTCCAACCTGATGCGAGACCAGATGTATATATTCCCTCGAAATGGATAGTATGTGGCCCCGGCTTCAGTGGTTCGACCATGATCCAGTAACCATCGGACATAGATTTGCCGATTATGAGGTCGGTGATGAATGGACAACCGGGGACATCCGGTATAAGGAAATTGTCACAAGACGGCGCTGCAAAACCATAAGCAGGAGACTGTGCGCGAAAAGCCTTGAGTTCCTCTCCGTGTAACTTTTGCCGTCAATGGAGACCTTTAGTGACTCAATGCTCGCGCCATCCACCAGTTCCGAAACACAAGTGCGCAAATGGCGCTCATCGACTCCATAGAAGATGGTTCCTACCTCCACAGTCGAACACTCAAGATTAATAATTGGGAAAAAAAGCGCTTTTCCTGCTGGAACAATGCACTTATTTCGCGGTACGGCTGTGCTATTACCCGACAAAGATGCGACTGAGGTGGGTCTTTACGGTATTTTCGCTGAGGTTGAGTTGCGAGGCAATCTCCCGGTTTGTTTGTCCCTTGGCGGTCAGGAGCACAATCTCCCGTTCTTTTCTGCTGTAGCTTCCTTGGTCTGTTCTGTTTTCCGAAGAAGGCGGGTTGCGGAGCATTCCCTTGAGCTTGTTGTCCAGTGGGCTAAATCGTAGTTGCCCTGCAAAAGCTAGATAAAGTTAATACCATTTAATGTTGTTTTGCAATACGGTTTCTTGCACAATTATTGATGTCATCGCGAAAGCCTCAAATAAGTCTTGTTACGGGGTCACAGGAGATTACAAACAGAAAGGGGATCTTCCCGACATCATCCCCTGGGGAACGTACCGAAAGCTCCTTGTGGGACAGAAAGACGTTAAATTTTAAAATCCCATCGTCCCGACAGAAAGACGGGGCGTGGCAGGTAGGAATGCCTGGGTTTTGCACTATTTTCGCCGGTTTTCGGTTGACAGGGGTTTGCAAAGAGGGTTACTTTAATAGTATCTAAGCAGGAGGGAGTAGGGTGAACCGATTTTCGTCGGAAACCTTGGACGCCGCCATGGACAGGTAACCCGCCTGTAGCAGCGGCGTTTTGCCTGTAGAGAGGGAGGAAACAGAGATGTTGATCAATTCGCCATGGATTCAACAGGAAATTGTTTACGATGGCAGGGGGTGCCGAAGGGATGATTCCCTCCCCTCGGTGAAAAGGGTGCAGGAGTGGCTGATTCTCCACGGTTTCGGCGTCTCGGTGGATGGCGCGTACGGTCCGGCCACCCAGAGGGGGGTGACGGGTTTCCAGGAGAAGAATGCCCTTCCACCGCACGGTGTTGTTGATCAGGCAACCTTTACAGCCCTGGTTGCTCCCCTGCAACGGGCGCTCTCACCTCTTCCACCGGCAGCGATGCTGGGTGGGATGATGGCAGCTTATGCCAATCAACACCTGAAAGAACATCCCCTGGAGGTGGGTGGCCAAAACCGGGGTCCCTGGGTTCGCACCTACATGGAGGGACACGAGGGTGAAGAGTGGTCCTGGTGCGCCGGGTTCGCCTGCTTCGTCATGCGTCAGGCCGCAGAGACACTTGACATCCCTCTGCCGGTCAATCCCACATTTTCCTGTGATGAACTGGCCTCCCGGGCTAGGGGGGCGGGAATCTTCATTCACGGAGCAGATCTCACCGATCCTCCCGCGCAACTCCCCCCCGGTTCACTGTTTGTCCATCGCACTGCTCCCACGGACTGGAGCCATACCGGCATTCTGGTGGAGGCCCAAGGGGAGACCTTCGTGACCATCGAAGGGAATACCAATGATGACGGCAGTCGCGAGGGGTATGAGGTCTGCCGGCGAATACGGAACTATGCCAATATGGATTTCGTGGCAATACGATAACCGGAAAGGGATGAGCAGAATCCCGCCTTGAATCCTTGACCGCCGCCACTGCCGGGTCACCCCCGTCATGGCGGTGTTTTCGTGGACAACGATTTTTTGGGGGAGCACGAAAATAAATCTTGACTTCCCGGCATAAATAAATAATTGTTACCTATCGGAGTTATAGATAATGTTGATTTCCAAGAAAAGCACCTATGGTATCAAAGCACTCATGAACATGACCCGTAACTCGGAACGGGGCCAGGTTCTCATCTCTGAACTGGCGCGGGAAGAGAATATTCCCAAAAAGTTTCTGGAAGCGATCCTTCTGGCGTTGAAGAACGGCGGGGTTCTGACCAGCCGGATCGGTAAGGGGGGAGGATACTCCCTGGCGCAATCCCCCAAGGGGGTCACCATCGGCCGGATCATCCGTATTCTGGAGGGTGATTTTGCCCCGGTTTCCTGTCTTAGCGAGACGAACTACGCCAAGTGCGACGAATGCGAGGATGAGGCAAGCTGCGGCATCCGACTCGTTCTTGCGGACGTGCAGCGCGCCATGAACTCCGTGCTGGATACGGTCACCCTCTCTGAAATGGTGGAACGGAGCGAGGCGGCTCTCCAGGCAGGGAGGCAGGTCTTCGACTACAGTATTTAACTGACAGGTATTCAAACGCGAAGGAGCAACAGTATATGAGCAGGATCTTTCCGGATAATTCACAATCCATCGGCAACACCCCGCTAATTCGCCTCAACCGTGTCACCCAGGGGGCCAGGGGGATCGTGCTCGGGAAGGTTGAGGGGCGTAATCCCGCGTACTCCGTCAAATGCCGCATCGGCG
>CAIUUR010000237.1 GCA_903902345.1 uncultured Geobacteraceae bacterium
AGATTCTTCCGGTTGACGAGCACATTGATGAGGGAGGATTTTCCCACATTGGAGCGCCCGGCGAAGGCGATCTCCCCCAGGGTCTCTTCCGGATAATGGGCGGGTTTGGTGGCGCTCTTGATGAATTCGGTATGCTTGACGATCATGGGCAAGGGGGAGAACTCGTGGGAGCGCCCCTGGGCTGTGTTGAATCGTGCCCCAGGGACGCTCCCAAAGAAAGAGGGAGTGGGGAAATCTAGTTTTCCGGCAGAAAATGCTGCTCGTACAGATCTTCCATCTCCTGGAGGTGGTGGGTCTGTTTGGTGAGGAGCTGAGCAAAAATCGGCGCCATGGGCGCCCCTTCACAGCCGGAGACCATCCGCCGGTAGAAATCGATGGAGCCGTTTTCCAGGTGGATGGCGTAGGCCAGGGCTTCACGGGGGATGGAGTCCGCCGACAGCTCCTTATGGGCCAGGCTATAGTCGAGATTCATGGTCGGCACTTTCTCGGCGAGGGTGGCTCCCTGGAACTGCCCTTCAATCAGCGCCTTTTCCAGAAAGCATTTATGATCCAGCTCGTCTATGGCGGCGTCTTTGAGTATCTGCCGCGCCGCCTTGTTCCTGACCCGCCTGATGGCGTCAAGATAGCTCCGGAATCTTTCAGTTTCCATCTGAATGGCCATCTCCAGCGCCGCTTCAAAGGTGTAACAGACTTGGCTTTCGTCACTCATGGGGATTCCTCCTTACTGCTTTCGTGCTACGGGTAAATTAATCACACCCTATAGATTCTTCTATCACAGCGATGCGGGAATCTCAAGGGTATACCGCTTCTTTCCGCCGCCGGAAGCCTGAATGGGGGTAAAAGAATACTTTTTCGTTGACCGCTTAAACCGTGGCGCATTATAGTGTTTCTTTATCCATCAGAGAAACTGAAGATGTTTCCGGGGAAAAACCAATGAAGGTCATCGTGCTCATTCCCGCAGCCGGGATAGGTAAACGAATGCAGGCGGGGGTCAACAAGCAGTATCTCCAGCTTGGCGGGATGCCCATTGTGGGGCGGACGATCTCCCTGTTTCAGGACGCTCCCTGCATAGACGACATCTATGTTATCACTCCGGAGCAGGAGATCCCCTATTGCCGGACGGAAGTCGTGGAGCGGTACGGATTTACCAAGGTCCGGGGGATTGTTCCCGGAGGTCGGGAACGACAGCATTCGGTGCTCAACGGCCTGCGTGCCATCGACGGGACCGAGGAGGATGCCGTCATTCTCATCCACGACGGGGTTCGCCCCTTTATCAACCAACACATCCTGGAGCACGCCGTGACCACGGCCCGGGAGTACGACGGGGCTCTGGTGGCGGTTCCGGCCAAGGATACCGTCAAGGTGGTAGTGGAGGGGATCGTGAGAGACACCCCCCCGCGGGAGAGTATCTGGCTGGCGCAGACCCCTCAGGCGTTTCGCTATGGTGTCATCCGGGCGGCCCACGAGATGGCCGACGCCGAAGGGTTTCTGGGGACCGATGACGCTTCCCTGGTGGAGCGGATGGGGCGCGAGGTTCATATCGTCCTGGGTGACTACCGGAACATCAAGATTACCACGCCGGAAGACCTGCTCCTGGCTGAGGCTTTTCTAAACCGCTGATCCACTGAGAACACTGATCCACTGAGAACACTGAGGACACTGAGGACACTGAGAACACTGAATTTAGAAGGATATTGATTGGAAGTCGGTATGGATAACGACCTTCAGACTCACGTGATCATCGGAGCCGCCATTGAGGTTCATAGAGAACTGGGACACGGCTTTCTTGAGGTGGTTTACCGTGAGGCTTTGTGCCTGGAATTCGCTGGGCACCAAATACCCTTTGCCAAAGAAGTCCAACTTCCTGTTTTTTACAAGAATCAGCAGTTGAGTCGTTCGTACCGGGCTGATTTTATCTGTTATGGTGAGATTATTGTCGAGTTGAAAGCCATATCAAACCTTACCAACGGTGATCATGCGCAACTTCTGAATTATCTCAAGGCCACCGGTTGCAAGCGTGGTCTCCTTCTCAATTTCGGCAGCCCCACTCTTCAGGTTAAACGGCTCGTTTTCTGAATAGTGGGCACTGTCGGTTGAACGTATTGTTTTTCTCAGTCTTTTCAGTGCTTTCAGTGGATAAAAATTGCTTTTCTCACTGTTTTCAGTGGATGAAATGGGGGTATGGAATGAGGATAGGCCACGGTTATGATGTTCACTGCTTGGTGGAGGGGCGTAAACTGATCATGGGGGGGGTGGATATCCCCTGGGAAAAGGGACTCCTGGGGCACTCGGATGCCGACGTCCTGCTTCACGCCATTGCCGATGCCATTCTCGGCGCCGTGGCTCTGGGTGACATCGGAAGGCACTTCCCCGATACCGACCCCCGTTTCAAGGGGGCCGACAGCCTCAAGCTTCTGGCGCATGTGGGCGAATTGGCCCGGGAGCAGGGGTATGTTATCGGCAATGTGGACGCCACGGTCGTGGCCCAGCGCCCCAAGATGGCGCCCCATATCCGGAAAATGCGCGAGAATATCGCCCTTGCCCTTCGTTGCGACCTGGGTCGGGTCAACGTCAAGGCCACAACCACCGAGGAACTCGGCTTTGCCGGTCGGGGCGAAGGGATTGCCGCCCACGCCGTGGCGCTGATGGTGCGGGAAGATACTATAACGAGGAATTCATGACCATCGCACCGGAAAACATCACCACCGAAGCGGCAACCGCCGCTTCGTCCAACTTCATCCGTAATATCATTCAGGACGATCTGGCGGGAGGAAAACACTCCTCCATCGTGACCCGCTTCCCTCCGGAGCCCAACGGTTACCTCCATATCGGCCATGCCAAGTCAATTTGTCTCAACTTCGGCCTGGCCCGGGACTTTGGCGGCCGCTGTCACCTCCGGCTGGATGACACCAATCCGGCCAAGGAAGATCAGGAGTATATCGACTCCATCAAGGATAGCGTCCGGTGGCTCGGCTTCGACTGGGGTGAGCATCTGTACCACGCTTCCGACTACTTCCCGCAGCTTTACCAATGGGCCGAGGAGCTCATCGGGAAGGG
>CAIUUR010000238.1 GCA_903902345.1 uncultured Geobacteraceae bacterium
CGCCAGCCCCCTGCGCCGGGGGAACAAGATGGCCCGGGAGCGGATGACGGTCCTCTTCGATCACTCGGCAGCTCTTCCGGCCCTGGTGCTGGGGACCAGCAACAAGACCGAACTCCTCCTGGGGTACGGCACCCTCCATGGCGACATGGCCAGCGCCCTCAACCCCATCGGCGATATTTACAAGAGTCAGGTCTGGCAGCTATCCGAAGCAATGGGGGTCCCCATGGAGATCGTGGAGAAGAAGCCGTCCGCCGATCTCTGGGCAGGTCAGACCGACGAGCAGGAGCTGGGTTTCACCTACCGGGAGGTGGACGAACTCCTCTACCGGATGGTGGATCTCCGGATGAACCGGGCCGAACTGGCGGCTCACGGCTTCGCCCCGGAGTTCATTGACGAGATTTACGCCAAGGTGCAGAACTCCCACTTCAAGCGGCGGCTTCCCATCATCGCCAAGGTCTCCAACCGGACCATCGACCGGGATTTCCGCTATTCACGGGATTGGGGGAAATAAAACTGTCCACTGGAACATTGTACATTGTCGCTACCCCCATCGGGAACCTGGAAGATATGACCTACCGGGCGGTGCGGATTCTGAAGGAGGCGGATCTCATCGCCGCCGAGGATACCCGCCACTCCCGGAGACTCCTGAACCATTTCGGTATCGATGGTCACCTGACCTCCTACTTCGACCATAACAAGTCTCTCAAGGGTGAGTACCTCCTGGAGCGGTTGCATGACGGGGCCAATGTAGCGCTGGTCAGCGATGCCGGAACTCCCTGCATCTCCGATCCGGGCTATCAACTGGTGCGGGATGCCGTGGCTGCCGGTATTTCGGTGGTTCCCATCCCCGGCGCCTCCGCGGCGGTGACGGCCCTCTGCGCAGCGGGGCTTCCCACGGATAGCTTCACCTTTGCCGGGTTCCTCCCCAGCAAGCAGGGGAAGCGGCGGGAGAAGTTGACCCAGTTGCGGGATGAGGGGAGGGTGGTGGTCTATTACGAAGCGCCTCACCGGCTTCCGGCGACCCTGGCCGATCTTCTGGATGTTTGCGGCGACCGGCAGGTCGTGGTGGCCCGGGAGTTGACCAAGCTGTACGAGGAATTTGTCCGGGGGAGCGTGACGGAAGCGATGGCGAGTTTTGCCACTCGGGAGGTGAAGGGTGAGATCGTGCTGCTGGTGGCTCCCGCCGCCGAGATGCCGGCAGCGGTGGACCCGGACGACCTTCTCAACCGTTATCTGGCCGATGCCAACCTCTCCTTTCGCGATATGGTCAGCCTGGTTGCCGTCGAAACAGGGATTCCCCGAAGTGAAATCTACGCGCGGGCCCTGGAACTGAGGAATGCTCTCACCTAGATAGCCGCTCCCCCTGTCTGCCAGGAGCATGATGTGACTCACCGATTATTGTCGTTACTTGAAAATGCGCCTGAAGGTTTTGAATTCATACCGGAACTGGCTGGATCAGATCTGAGCAGCAGTCCCTTTGCGCTTCTTGCGTTGGACCTTCACTCAGCAGAAACTGCCCTGGCCCCCTTCGGAGCGACAGTTGTTGCTGTTATTGTAACGTTCAGCGATGAACAAAGCTGGCGTCAACTCACCCCATTCCTGATCCATATTGCCATTCCCCTGTCTCAGCAGCATCAACTTGAACTGTTGTTATATTCAAATCTTGCTCTGTTGGAAAATAATCGGAGATCTGAAGAGAGGAATGCGGTGCAGGAGCAGTTGGCGTACTCCATGTCGCTCACCAATGCCATTCTGGAGTCCACTGTCGACGGGATTTTGGTCGTTGATTGTAGTGGAAAAATCGTGAGATGGAATCAGAAGTTCATCGATCTTTGGCTGGTGCCGGAAGAACTTCTCGTGACTGACGTCAAGGACCCGGTATTGAAGTATGCCCTCTCCCAGGTCACTGATCCGGAACAGTTCCTGGCCAAGGTTCTGGAGCTCTACGAACATCCGGAAGATTCAAGTCAGGATCAGATAGAACTAAAGGATGGACGTGTTTTTGACCGTTACTCCCAGCCTCTGACGATGGGTAACGAGATCGTCGGACGCTTCTGGGCGTTTCGCGACATGACCGCACGAGTGAAAGCCGAAGAGCAGCTGCGCGATGCCAAAAACTATATTCAGACCATTCTGTCCACTGCTCCCGTAGGGATAGAAACGTACAAGGGAACCGGCGAAACGGTTTCGGCCAACGAAGCCGTGGCCCGTATCGTCGGAGCGTCGCCTGGTCGATTGATTCAGCAGAATTTTCATGAACTCGAATCATGGAAGCGATCAGGATTACTTGATGTTGCCAAGCGGGCGCTGAGTACCGGGCGGGAACAACGCGGCGAATTTGAGGTGACGACATCATTCGGGAAACTGGTTGATTTGGATTGCCTGTTTGTGCCCTTCATGTTCAGCGGCGAGCAGCATCTGATGCTGATGCTCATGGATATTACCGCACGAAAGCTGGTCGAGGAAAAACTTTCAGCCACAATTGCCCTGACCAATGCCGTACTGGAATCAACCGCCGAAGGTATTCTCGTCGTGGATAAAGCGGGGAACGTTTCACGGTGGAATCACAAATTTGCTGAGCTCTGGAATATTCCCGATGAACTGCTGGTCAAACATGATGACAAGTTGATACTTGACCATGCCATTGGCCAACTGGTTAAGCCTGAAGAGTTTACGAAAAAGGTTCGGGAGTTGTATGATTCACCCGAAGATTCAAGTCAGGATCAGATAGAAATGGCTGATGGACGAATATTAGCCCGTTATTCTCAGCCTCTCAGAATCGGCGGTGATACTGTCGGCCGGTTTTGGTCGTTCAATGATATCACCGAGCTTAAAATGGGTGATCAAACCATAAAGTTGCATAACCAGGAGCTGGAACAGCGGGTAGGCACAAGAACTAAAGAGCTTTCCTGTATAAACGAGAAACTTATAGCAACTAATAATGAATTGGAAAAGAGAAGGATTGAAGTTGAAACTGCTCAGGAAAAACTGATACAGCTTTCCAGTGCGGTGGAAAACAGTCCGTGCATGATTGTAATCACCGATATCTTTGGACGAATCGAATACGTTAACCATAAATTCGCCGAGATCACCGGGTATCAGTTTGACGAAGTACTGGGCAAGAATCCAAGGATTCTCAAATCAGGCGGGCTCTCAAAAGAGCTGTACCGGGAATTATGGGATACCATTCTCTCGGGGAGGGAATGGAGGGGTGATTTCTGTAACCGGAAAAAGAACGGCAATATCTTCTGGGAACAGGCATCAATATCACCCATCAGAAACATAGAGGGGGAGATTACTCACTTCGTTGCCATCAAGGAAGATGTCACGGAACAGAGACGGATCGCAGAGAAACTCCGGGAAAGCGAAAGCCGATACCAGCGAATTATCTCCACCGTACCGGTAATGCTTTATGATTATGTCCTTTATCCTGATGGCACGGATAGATTTCTCTATGTAAGCCCAAACTGTAAAGATATCCTGGAATTGGATGACAGTGAACTCCTTCGGGACATAACCACGTTCTGGAAGATGGTTCATGGCGATGATATCGAGCGCCTGCGTGAGGAGTCCAGCACCGCCAACCGGAGTGGTCTGACCTTTATCTCGGAAGTTCGTATTATTACAAAATCCCAGCGTGAGAAGTGGGTGCAGCTCTCTTCACGGGCTAACCCTGCTGTTCCCGGTGAATCGGTTATCTGGAGCGGTTATCTGCTTGATATTACGTTGCGTAAAGAAGTGGAACATGAATTTCTGGTCGCAAAAGATGCGGCAGACGCTGCCAACCGTTCCAAATCGGATTTTTTGGCAAATATGAGCCATGAAATACGTACTCCCCTGAATGCCATCATCGGGATCACCTACTTGCTTGAACAGGCGCGTTTACCTGGAGATACCAGCGTATTGGTTCATAAGATGGGTAACGCAGGGAAGTCATTGTTGGCAATAATTAATGACATACTTGATTTTTCCAAGATAGAGGCAGGACGGATAGAGATTGAACACGTGCCGTTCAGCCTTCGTCAGTTGCTGGATAACCTTGCAACCATCATGTCAATTAATGCAGGGGATAAGGATATTGAGGTTATCATTACTACGCCCCAAAGTAACGTTGACCTGTTGCAGGGCGATTCTTTGCGACTTGAACAGGTTTTAATTAATCTTGTGGGCAATGCCATCAAGTTCACAAGTCACGGCCATGTTGATGTAAATATTCAAGTAGTGGAAGAATCCCCGCAACAGGTAACCCTGCGCTTTGCCGTCTGCGATACCGGCATCGGTATTGCTCCCGAAAAACAGGAGCTGATCTTTGAATCATTTTCGCAGGCGGATGCCTCAACTACCCGTCGTTCGGGGGGAACCGGTTTAGGCCTGACCATCAGTCGCAAGCTGGTCAACCTGATGGGTGGTGAGATGGGGGTTATCAGTACTCCGGGGAGCGGCAGCGAATTCTGGTTTACGCTCAGTTTTGACCGGGAGATTACGTCCTCTTCTCCTGAAATGGTGTTTCTGGAGTTGGTGATTGCCGAGGATAATGCCACCACTCGTGTCGCTCTCCGTCATGCCGCCGCTTCGCTGGGCTGGAGTGCGTGCATTGTGGAATCAGGGGAGGCGGTTCTGCAGCATATCCGGGATCATTCATCCCCAGCGTCGGGTGAGATAATAATTCTTAATTGGAATATGCCGGGTATGGATGGCCTTGCCACCGCTTCCGTCATTCGGAAGGCTCAAGGGGATGGCGCCGAATCTCCCCTTATAATTTTAATGGTTACGGGCTATTCCTATGAAGGGCTCAACTCTTTACCTGACATTCGTCATGTGGATGCCGTGTTAAGCAAGCCTGTCACCCCTTCAAGCCTGCTCAATGCCGTAGCCCAGGCACAGCGGAAACGCTCAGGCTTTAGTTCCGTAAAGCGGGTGCTTCATCAGCCGGGTCAGCGTCTTGACGGCCTGCATATTTTGGTGGTCGATGACAGTGATATCAACAGGGACGTGGCCCTGCGAATTTTTTCCGAAAGGGGGGCCTGGGTGGAACTTGCCGATGACGGCCGACAGGCCGTTGATTGGCTTATTTCTCATCCCGGTGAAATTGACATAATCCTCATGGATGTACAAATGCCGGTGTTGGACGGTTACGAAGCCACCCGCCTGATTCGCGCCACTCCTGAATTGTCCGGTATTCCCGTTATCGCACTGACTGCGGGAGTCTTCAAGATGCAGGAAAAGATTGCCGCGGAGGCAGGCATGGTCGGCCTGATTCCCAAACCTTTTGATGTGGATACTGCCGTAGCCTTAATCCTCAAGCATACCAAAAAGGTACATCCTTACACCCCGGCTGCCGACTTGGCGCCGGCGATTGTGGATAGTTCACTCAAACTTCCCGGTATAGCCATAGGACGTGGTCTTACTATCTGGAAGGATACTCAGGTCTATCAGCAGTATTTACGCAAATTCGGGCGTGATTACGGAGAATGTGTTGCGGTAATGGCGAATCTGTCTCCGGGGGATGCGTCGATTTTTGCCCATAAATTATCCGGGGCGTCAGGGAATCTGGCGCTGACAGGGATTGCCGCGCTGGCGAAAAAACTGAACCAGCTTTTTGATGGTGGTGAGAACCCCACCGAACTCTACGCCGCGTTACAAGTTGAGCTTGATACCGTCCTGGAATCGATCAAGATATACGCACCGGCAGAAAACAGCTCCGAACCGATGACGAACGTTCTCTGCGACAAAACTGAGCTGATTCCCCTTTTACGGAATGCCGTTGAGGCGCTCTACTCGGATGAGATCAGCCAGGTCAGACCGGCACTGGCCCAATTAAAAAATATGCTGCCGACGGTCTCCCTTTCGGCTCTCTGCAGCGCCGTGGAGAATTTCGACTTTCGGGGGGGGGAAGCCGCTGTCAGGTTGCTGGCTGCCGAATTCGACGTTCTGCCGGAAGATGTTGAGCCGTGAGACAGGCGGGCCTGCCCTGGGCCCACCGTTTCAATCTCACCCCTATGGTCAATGGGACTTGTATTGTCTGAACAAATACGCTACATATGTCTCAAGCTACCCTGCGGTAAGGTTACTTTCTGCCGCGGGGTTATTTGTGTTTTGAGAAGGAGTATGATTTTATGAAACGTGTCATCATCGTCGGTATGGGTTTTGGCGGCATCCGGGCCGCGAAGGAGTTGGCGGGGAAGGGGATGGAGGTGTTCCTGTTGGACCGGAACAACTATCATCTTTTTCAGCCGCTCCTCTACCAGGTGGCCACCGCGGCCCTGGAGCAGGAGTCTATCGCTTATCCCATCCGGGCCATGGCGCGCCGCTGGCCCGATACTCGTTTTCGCCTGACGGAAGTCTGCGGTGTAGATCTGGAGGGGAAGCGGGTCCTCACCTCGGAAGGGCCCCTGGGGTATGACTATCTCATCGTTTCAGCGGGGAGCGAGACCAATTACTTCGGCATGACCTCCATCGCCGAGCATGCCTATGACCTGAAGAAGCTGGAGGATGCGGAAAAGCTCCGAAACCAGATTCTTGGTCTCTTCGAGCGGGCGGTGAAGGAGAATGATCCGGATAAACGGAAGGCCATGCTCACCTTCGTTGTCGTGGGGGGGGGACCCACGGGGGTGGAATTCTCCGGCTCCCTGGTGGAGCTGGTTCGCTATGTTCTGGCCAAGGATTACCCGGAGCTTTCCATTACCGAGTGTCGGGTCATGCTGGTGGAGGCGTCCAATGCGATCCTGGTCTCCCAACCGGAGAATCTGCGGCAATATGCCGTGGAACGGCTCCGCCGGATGGGGGTGGAGGTGCTGCTGAATACCGCGGTCATCGATGCCGCCCCGGAACATGTGGTTTTCAAAGACGGCACGGTCATCCCGACCCATACCCTCTTCTGGTCCGCCGGGGTCAAGGCCGCTCCCCTGGCCGGAGCGCTGGACCTCCCCAAGGCTGGCGGCGGCAGGATCAAGGTCAAGCCCGACCTGACGGTGGAAGGTCATCCTGATGTCTATATCGTCGGCGATATGGCCTGTTGCCAGCAGGACGGCGCCGTTCTCCCCATGGTGGCTCCGGTGGCCATGCAGATGGGGGGGTACGCCGCAAAGTCCATTCTCGCCAAACAGAGTGACCGGGAGCTTCCCCCTTTTCGCTACCATGACAAGGGGAGCATGGCCACCATCGGCCGTAGTTCCGCCGTTGCTTCCGCCTTCGGCTTCCACCTTTCCGGCATCCTTGCCTGGATGGCGTGGCTGGGACTTCACCTCATGTACCTGGTCGGCTTCCGTAATCGGATACTTATTATTATGAACTGGGCGTGGTACTATTTCTTTCACGAGCGTCAGGTGCGGCTCATCACCATGAAAGAGGCCGGTCCGCCTCAGTGCAACTGGAAATAGCCTTGCCACCCTCCAACCCTCGCAAAGCAGGAGGGGGGCGGGGGGTGGTTCGACCGTATGCCTGAATTTATTTTACCTCTGAAGGTGGTGCCTCCCATGCCGTCCACGGTACTGCTCCGCTTCTCCACCCTGCTGCTCATTTGTCTCTGGTGCTGCACCCCCTCTGCCGACGCTTCTCCGTTGCTCCTGGATAAACCTCCTCCCGTCTCCCTGGCCGGTCATCTGGAAAACCTGGTGGACCCGGGTGGAACCCTAACTCTGGGGGAGTTGCTGGGCGGCAAGGCTTCCTCCCGGTTCACCCCGCTTCCCGATTTTGTGAACCACGGCTTCATCTCCGCCGCAAGCTGGAGCCGCTTCACCTACCTCCCCGGCAGAGGAAGCTCGGAGGAGCTGTTTCTTCGTCTGACGCCGGCCTTTCTTGACGAGGTCACGGTCTATGTCCAGGAGGGAGCCGATCCGACCGCTCCCTCCTCCTACCGTGTTTACGATCTGGGCGACCATTTCCCCTCACTGAAGCGGAGAATTCGCCAATCCGACATGGTGGCGCCGCTCCCCTTTACTGCGATCCCTCATGTCGTCTACATCCGGGTCAAGAGCTCCAGCACTCATACTCTCCAGGGGTGGATACTCCCGAGAGATGAATTTATGGCCTGGTCCGCCCACTACAATACCTGGATGGGGGGGGTGCTGGGGATCATTCTTTTCGACCTGGTTATCAGCGCCCTCCTGGCGCTCATGCTCCGTGACGTTCTCTTCGGGTATTACTCGCTCTTTGCCCTGACCTTTTTTATCCGGCAGTTGGGGATCGACGGGGCGATTTCCGTCCTCTGGCCGGCCGGCGCCTACCTAGTGAACGACTATCTGGTGGGAGGGGGGATCAGCCTTGGGCTCAGCGCCTACGCTCTCTTTGCCATCCGCCTCTTCAACACAAGGGTCGAACGGCCGTATGTTCACCGTTTCCTGCAGTTCGACATCCTCATCGGCGTGATCAACGCCCTCTGTATCCCTCTGGGGTGGTATGGCCGGCTGGCCCCGGTGACGACGATCTGTTATCTCCTCCTTGCCTTTCTCACTCCGTTACTGGCGTACCGATATTTGCGACGCTGTTCCCCTGCCGGCGGCTGGATTGCCATGGGGTTCTCCGTGGTGCTCATTCCTGCGGTGCCGCGGTTTCTCGTCGTGCTCGGCCTGATCCCCTCCACCTGGTTTACCACCTACGGTTATTATTACGGCATGATCCTGCAGATGGTGATGATCACCTTGGCCCTGATCAAGCGGCTGGAGGTCTCCCGGGAGTTGCTGCTGACGGCTTCCCGCCGCACCGAGGCGGTGGCCGTGGAGTTGGCGGAGGAGATGACCGGTGAACTGCGTGATGCGTTGAAACGACAGACCCGTTTCGTGGCCATGGTCACTCATGAATATCGGACGCCGCTGGCCATCATCCGGACTAACCTGGACCTGTTGGCTCTGCTGCAGGATCAGGATGAGAACATCGTCTTTGCCGTGGGAAAGATGAAACGGGCCGTGGCCCGTCTGGTGGAGGTTCTGGAAATTTCCCTGGGGCGGGTGCGGTTATCCGACGGCGCACTCACGCTCCGGCCGGAGCCTTTGGCGTTGGAGCGGCTCTGCGCCGGACTCCTGGAGCAGGCGACGGAGTACTGGCCCGACCGGCGGGTGGTGGTGGTTCCCGGCGATGCCGCCGAGGTGAAGGGCGATCCGCTTCTGCTCCAGACAGCGTTGCTTAATCTGGTGGACAATGGACTCAAATACTCTCCACTCCCTGCTCCCGTCACCGTCACTTGGGAGGTTGTGGCTGGCCAGGTTCTCATCAGGGTTGCGGATCAGGGGGTTGGGATCTCTCCGGAGGAGGAAAAGCGGCTTTTCGAGAAATATTTCCGGGGTACTGCTTCTGTCGGAAGTGTGGGGGCCGGGCTTGGCCTCTGGTTGGTGGCGCGAATTTTGGAGGAGCACGGGGGAAGTGTTGCTCTGGAGAGCTGTTCCACCGGGACCGTTGCCATTGTGCGGCTTCCCGTGGCGAGTTGAATAAAGAACGAACCCCAACGGGAGCTGCCGGTGTTTTATCTCCGTGATCTCCGGTGTGACTCTGTGGTAAACTGTTTACAGGAGTTATCATCATTCGAGAGGCGCCTGATGCGCAAAAAGCTCCCCATCGGTATTCAGACCTTGGAAGAAATCCGCGAAGGCAACTATTACTACGTCGACAAGAGCGGCTTTGCCTTGCAACTCATTGATCAGGGGAAGTACTACTTCCTTTCCCGGCCCCGTCGTTTCGGCAAGAGCCTGTTTCTGGATACCCTGAAGGAACTGTTCGAGGGAAACCGGCCCCTCTTCCAGGGACTGGCGGCAGGTGATCAATGGGACTGGTCGGTAACCTATCCGGTTATCAGAATCAGCTTCGGAGAGGGAGTGTTGAAAAGCGGCGACGAGCTGAAGGAGAGAATCACCGAGGTGCTCCGTCATCATCAGCAGCGGCTGGGTGTCAGTTGTGAAGCCGTCAGCAACGCCGGCTGTTTTTTGGAACTGATACGAAAGACGCACCAAAAGTTCGGCCAAAGGGTCGTCATACTGGTTGACGAATACGATAAGCCGATCCTGGATAACATCGAATCATCGGACACGGCCACCGAGATACGTGAAAAACTGAAGGATATCTACTCTGTCATCAAGGGAGCGGATGCCCATGTCAAATTCGCCTTTCTCACCGGAGTCAGTAAGTTCTCCAAGGTCAGTATCTTCTCCGGGCTCAATAATCTGGAAGATATCACCCTTAATAAACGATTCAGCGCCATCTGCGGCTATACCGATAGCGATCTTGACGCCGTCTTTGCTCCCGAGTTGGCAGGGCTTGATCGAAACGAGATCAGAGATTGGTACAACGGCTACAACTGGACCGGCGAAGCCGTTTACAACCCCTTTGACCTGTTGTTGCTGTTCCGTAACCGCGAGTTCCGCCCCTGGTGGTTCGAGACCGGAACGCCGACCTTTCTCGTGAACTACTTGACGGAAAAAGGATTTTTTACACCCGATCTGGCTGGTTTACGCGGCAGTATGACGCTCCTTTCCACCTTTGATGTGGGGCGGATGACGCCGGAAGCGCTGTTGTTTCAAACCGGTTATCTGACTATCAAACAGGTCGACGAGCCGATCCGGGGGCAGTGGGTTTACACGCTCTGCTATCCCAATCATGAAGTCGAGACCAGTTTGAACAGCGCGCTGCTGGGAGGCTATCTGGGCGAGGAAAGGGGCTCTTTCGAGATACGACTCCGGCTGCTGGATATTCTGAAAGCCGACGACCTTCCGGCCTTGCGGGAGCTCTTCCACTCCTTCTTCGCCTCCATTCCCCATGATTGGTACCGAAAGAACCAACTTGCCGGTTACGAGGGATATTATGCCAGTATCTTCTACAGCTACTTTGCCGCGCTGGGACTGGAGATCATCGTGGAGGACGCCACCAACAAGGGGCGGATCGACATGACGGTGCGGTACAACCGCCGGATCTACCTGTTTGAATTCAAGGTGGTGGAGATGGTTCCCCAGGGAAAGGCTCTGGAGCAGTTGAAAAGCAAAGGGTATGCCGAGAAATACCGGCGGTACGATGAACAGATCAGCCTCATCGGTGTGGAGTTCAGCCGGGAAAGCCGAAACATCGTGGGGTTCGAGGTCGAAGCCTTGCGGCAATAACGCGAAAATACCGTAAAGACAGGATACCCGCGAGGGGTATCTCTACCGGATTGCTTCGCGTATCTCGCAAACTGATTACTACCAATCTGCGGCTACCGGAATCTCCCTCCCCTTCAAGGGGAGGGTTGGGGTGGGGATGGGGTAAAAGCAGACGCCTGAGCCCCCTATCCCCCTCTTGACCTCCCCCTTGAAGGGGGAAAACGAAAAAAGCCGGAGATTAGTACCCATTAGGTCTCGCAATGACAATCGTAGGTTGGGGTGAGGTACGAACCCCAACGGGATGCACTGTCGCCGGTCATGTTGGGGTTCACGGAACGGCCGTTTACCCCAACCTACGTTTCGTAGGGGACGACGATCTCGTTCGCCTTCCTCCACCCCCATCATCCCCTTCCGTCATGCCTCGCAACGGGTCGCCACCGATACA
>CAIUUR010000239.1 GCA_903902345.1 uncultured Geobacteraceae bacterium
CTCACTATTTTTACGCTGGGTAATATCGCGAACAACTAAAATCATACTCACCGGTACCCCGTTGTCATCCCTTATCAAACTACTATTAACTTCAATGTCAAATATCGTTCCATCCCACCGTAGTCCTTTATACTCATTGGGACCCGGATAACCCCCGTATACATTTTTAACCATATTTGCCTTCGCCCGTTCGCGATCTTCCGGCGCCACAAATTCAAGCAGATGCATCCCTGCAGTTTGAAAGTCAGGTGGATAGCCGAAGATATGGTAAGCAGCATGGGAAGACATGGTGATACGGCCGGAAAGATCGGTAACCGTGATATCATCTGGTGACGCGAGAAAAATTGTCTCGAAGATTCTTTCATATTCTCTCATGCCTTTTTCGGCTTGTTTTTGCGCCGTAATATCATGAATAGATGTAATAAGATAAGATTCATTGTCTATGGCGGTGATCTTGGAATCTATTGTGGCGAATAACAGTGAACCGTCCTTTCGCCGAAAGACAAATTCCCGGTTTGCACAGGTGCCACCATTTTCAATATCTTGAACAAAAAGCTCCCGTTCGAGCGGATCATGCCAGATGTTGTTTTGAACCGTAGTGTTATGAATAATTTCTTCGCGAGAATAACCGCTGATCTTCAAAAAACCATCGTTCACCTCCACGGGTAATCCATCGCTGAGTCGTGTGACAATAATTGCATCAGGAATTGTATTGAAAATGAATTGTGCTTTTTCCAGTTCTATTTTGAGATTCATATTCCACACCTCTGAAGAATAATGGGGAGACGTACCGACTCCGGTTACTCATCTGCAGGAATGCAGCACCGTTGTCGGTGAGCGTCCGTTTCGAATTCGTGGGACAATTCCCTGTGACATGACGCCACTGAAAACCGGCCTGGCCCAAAACGGACAATAGTATTTCATAAAAAGGGTTTTACAGGGTTTGATGCCAAAACCGTACCATCGTTGGAATTGTCGTTTTTACAGCTAGTTACGAATAATGAGGATACGGAAGTTGTCCCGCTGTGGGACAGCCTGTCCTCTTGGGGACAACTGGTAGCAGGAGGAGGTGGTGGTGTCTGGCCTGCAAGTAGATCGCGGTGGCATAACATACTAAAATCACCTATGCTCCAGTAACGACTTTATTTTGCGGATACAATTCTGATACTGTATTTCCGAGATAGAGCGGCCAATGAATGAAACGGTATTTTGAGAGACAATGGTGAGCCATGCATATAGTCAGTATTGAACGCGTCCCCTCCTATGACCGGGAGCTGGTGGCCTCGGGGCTACGGCGGATACTGGAGCCCCTGGGGGGGATGGAGGCTTTTGTCCGCTCCGGCGAACGGGTTCTTCTCAAGCCGAACCTTCTCATGGGGAAGTCCCCGGAGGCGGCGGTAACGACCCACCCGGAGCTGCTCCGGGCGGTCATCGTTGAGGTTCGTCGCGTTGGCGCCATCCCCTTCGTGGGTGATTCCCCCGGCGTCGGCTCCTACCGAAAAATCACGGAGCAGACCGGTATCGCTGCCGTCTGCCGGGAGTGTGGCGTTGAACTGGTGGAGTTTCGGGAGGCGGTAGCCGTCCAGGGGAGCGGTATCTTCAAACAAATCGAAGTGGCACGCCCTTACCTGGAGGCGGACCGGATCATTAACCTTCCCAAGCTGAAGAGCCACGAGATGATGACCATGACCTGCGCCGTCAAGAACCTCTTCGGTGCGGTGGTGGGTACGGCCAAGGCCGGCTGGCATCTCAAGGCCGGAGCCGACCGGGATCTCTTTGCCCGGATGCTTCTGGAGATCTATCTCCTTCGTCCGCCGGATCTCACCATCGTGGATGCCGTTGTCGCCATGGAGGGGAACGGACCTTCCAGCGGTGACCCCAAGCAGGTGGGGCTCCTTCTGGCCGGAAAAAATGCCGTGGCGGTGGATGTCATCGCCGCCGAGCTGGCCGGTATCCCGGGAAAACTTCTCTTTCTTGAGCAGGCCGCCCGGAAACTGGGGACTCCGGGAGCCCAGCGGGAAGAGATAGAGATTGTTGGGCTTTCACTTCATGAGGCCCGCTGCGCCGATCCCTTTCGCCTTCCCCCCATCTCCGATGTTCAGTTCGGTCTCCCCCGTTTCCTCAAGGACCGGCTCCGCAACCACCTCACCACCCGTCCCGTGGTCGTTCCGGAGAAGTGCGTCCTCTGCGGCATCTGCCGTGATGCCTGTCCCCCCGTGGCCATCACCATGGGGGAGGGGGGACTCCAATTCGACTACCGGGCCTGTATCCGTTGTTTCTGTTGCCGTGAACTTTGCCCTCGGGGAGCACTGGATGTGAAGGAAGGGGTGGTGTTACGGCTGCTGAGATGGTTGAGATAACAAACAGCTCCCTGTCATACGTCACGACCGGGGCTTTTTTGTTTGAAGTTCCACCCTGAACTGGGTATGGTAAGATTTCTTTCAAACTATCTTCCTCTACCCACGAGGTTTTTTATGAAGAAGTACGTCGTCGTTCTGGTCGTCGTCATCGTTGCCGTCGCAGCGGGAATCTATTTCTCTTCCAGCAAAAAACCGGAGATAACCTACCGGACCGCCAAGGTCGAGCGAGGCCCCCTCGTCTCATCGGTATCGTCCACCGGTACCCTGGCCGCCGTTATCACGGTGCAGGTGGGTACCCAGGTCTCCGGCACCATCCAGAAACTCTTCGTCGACTTTAATTCCAAGGTGAAAAAGGGTCAAGCCATAGCGGAGATAGATCCCGCCCTGTTCACCGCCCAGGTGGAGCAGACCAGGGGGAACTACCTCAGTGCCCAGGGAAATCTGGAAAAGGCCAAGGCCGACCTCCTGGATGCCCGACGCTCCCTGGAACGGAATCGTCAGCTGTTGAAGGGGGGGATAATCTCTCAAAGTGATTTTGACACTGCGGAGAATCGCTGCAATCAGGCGGCAGCGGCGGTCATGGGAGCCGAAGGGACGGTGACACAGAGCAAGGGAGGGTATGACCAGGCCCGGACCAACCTCAACTACGCCACTATCAGATCGCCAGTGGACGGCATCGTTGTTTCCCGTAACGTGGACGTGGGGCAGACCGTGGCGGCCTCCTTCCAGACCCCGACCCTCTTCACCATCGCCCAGGATCTGACAAAAATGGAGATTCAGACCAGCGTGGATGAATCGGATATCAGTCGGATCAGGGTGGGGCAGCCGGTTACCTTCACCGTGGATGCCTATCCCGAGACCCGGTTCACCGGCAGTGTGCGGCAGATCCGGGACTCTCCGGTGGTGACCCAGAACGTGGTGACCTATGTGGTGGTGGTGAATGTGGACAACAGGGAGATGAGGCTGAAACCGGGGATGACCGCCAATGTGAGCATCGAGACGGCCCGGAAGGAAAATGTCCTCCTGATACCCGCAGCCGCCCTTCGGTTCAAGCCGAAGAGTCCGACGGAGAGCAAGGATAAGTCCGCACAGGCGACCCCTTCCGGCGGGAAGAAACCGGCCCGGAAAGGGGGAGGAGAGCAGGTTTATACCCTCACCCCGGGGAAAACCCCCCGTCCGGTTCCGGTGAGAAGCGGGATCAGCAATGACGGTTCCGTGGAACTGCTGCAGGGTGATCTCAAGGAAAACGACGAGGTGATCGTGGAACAGTCGTCACCCAATCAGAAAAAAGCCGGCGGCATGGGTGGTTCTCCCATGGGACCGAGATTCTAGCGAAAAGGTTAAGGTTAAGGTTGAGGTTAACCACTTGGCCTTAACCTCAACCTGGTTCATTATATGTCAAACGTCGTCACAATCAATAACGTCACCAAGGTCTATGTCATGGGGGACCAGCGGGTGGAAGCACTGCGGGGAATCTCCTTTGCCGTGGAGTCGGGTGAGTTTGTCGCCATCATGGGGGCCTCGGGGAGCGGCAAGTCCACCTGCATGAATATGCTGGGTTGCCTGGATGTTCCCACTGATGGTGAGTACCTGCTGGACGGGGTCGATGTGGGGCGACTTGCCCCCAACGAGCTGGCGGAAATCCGGAACCGGAAGCTCGGCTTCGTTTTTCAGGGGTTCAACCTCCTGGCGCGCACCACTGCCCGGGAGAATGTGGAGCTACCCTTGGTCTACGCCCGGGTTCCCGCCGCGACCCGCCGCCGCAGGGCCCTGGCGGCCCTGGAACAGGTGGGGCTGGCCGGGCGCGAGGGGCACTACAGTAACCAGCTCTCCGGAGGACAGCAGCAACGGGTGGCCATTGCCCGGGCTTTGGTGAACGACCCGGCCATCATCCTGGCCGATGAGCCCACCGGTAACCTGGATTCCAAGACCTCGGTGGAGATCATGGCGGTTTTTCAGGAACTGAACCGTCAGGGGATCACCGTCATCATGGTCACCCACGAACAGGATGTGGCTGCCTATGCCGGGCGCCACCTGGTTTTCCGGGATGGACTGATCGTGGCCGATGAGATCAACTCCTTCCCCGCTGTGGCAACATCAGGACAAGAGACGACCCCATGACCACTTTTTTGCAGAGTCTCCTCATAGCCCTCCGGGCGCTCCGGGTCAACAAGATGCGGTCGCTCCTCACCATGCTGGGGATTATTATCGGTATCGCCGCGGTCATTGCCATGGTCGCCATCGGTACTGGAGCCAGCAAGATGATCTCCGATCAGATCGCCAGTGTGGGGAGTAACCTCCTCCTGGTCATCCCCGGTTCCACCACCAGCGGCGGGCTTCGCACCGGCGCCGGTGGCGCCCCGACTCTCACCTATGATGATGCCAAGGCGATCAAGGCGGAATGCCCGTCGGTGGAGAATGTCGCCCCCACGATCCGGGGATCGGCCCAGGCAGTCTACGGGAACCAGAACTGGTCCACCATTGTCATGGGGGCGTCAGCGGATATGCTGGCGGTGAGGGAGTGGCCCCTGGTGGCGGGGCGTAATCTCACCCCCTCCGATGTTGAGGGGGCCGCCAAGAGCTGTCTTCTGGGGAAGACCGTGGCGGAGAGCCTCTTCGGTGATAGCGACCCCCTGGGAAAGATCATCCGGATCAAGAAGATCCCTTTCGTGGTGGTCGGACTCCTGGGAGGTAAGGGGCAGTCCCCCCAGGGGGTGGATCAGGACGACGTCATCTTTGTTCCGCTGCGCACCGCCCAACGCAAGCTCTTCGGGAGCCAGTTTCCCAACGCCGTCAATGCCGTCATGGTCCAGGCAAAGAGTGCCGATGTTTTGAAAAAGGCGGAGGAAGAGATCTCCTCCCTCTTGGAGCAGCGGCACCGGATGGGCCCCAGCAGGGAACGGGACTTCACGGTGAGAAACCTCTCCGAGATGCTGGCCGTGGCCGAACAATCCGCCAAGGTCATGTCCATCCTCCTGGGGGCGGTGGCCTCCATCTCTCTGATCGTGGGCGGAATCGGGATCATGAACATCATGCTGGTTTCGGTGACCGAACGGACCAGAGAGATCGGAATCAGGATGGCCATCGGCGCCCGTCAGCGGGACATTCTTCTGCAGTTTCTCACCGAGGCGGTGCTCCTCACCACGTGTGGCGGGATTATCGGCATGGGGGTTGGGGTTGGCGGCGCCACGGTTGTGTCGAAGCTCATGGAATGGCCCACTCTTATCTCAACCCAGGCCATCATCATCGCCTTTCTCTTTTCCGCCGGGGTGGGGGTCTTCTTCGGGTTCTATCCTGCCCGCAAGGCTGCGGGACTCAACCCCATCGAGGCCCTCCGGTACGAGTAGGGGCGTATGGCCATACGCCCACGGATGTTGCGACGTATGGCACGAAGCGTATGCCGTAGGGGCACGGCGCGCCGTGCCCCTACAAAAACCGGGCAATGGGGGAAAAAATCACCTCCAGCATCCTCACCATCCTTCCCCGCTGTTCATGTTCATCCAGGGTGATTCGGCGCGATTGCTCTAGGTCACCCTGGAACATCTCCCCCACCTGCCGACCGAATTCCGGTGAGTCGATGATGGCGCCCAGTTCGTAGTTTCTCAGTAAACTCCGGTGATCCAGGTTGGCAGAGCCGAAGATGCTCCAGTGGTCGTCGACGAGCATGACCTTTGCGTGCAGTACCAGCTGTTGGCGTTCATATATTTCGATCCCTTCCAGAAGAAGAGGGTGATAGTACGCCCGGCTGAGGAGTCTGACCAGGGGAACGTCACTCACCGCCGGGAGGATGATCCGGACCCGGATGCCGCGGCGGGCCGCCCTGATCATGGATCTGACAAGTCGCGGTCCCGGCAGGAAATAGGGGGTCATGATCTGTACGCCGAAGGAGGCCCCGGCCAGAGCCAGGCGAAAGCTTCGCCGGATGGCGGAGCTGAGATGGTGAGGGGTGCCGCCGATGATGCCGATCCCGGCGTCTCCTTGCCCCGGAAGATTCTCCGGAAAGTGCTCTGCCACGGGAAAGGGATCTCCATCATGTTCCCAGGTTTCCTTAAACAGTCGGCAGAGTTTCGTCAGGGCCGGTCCCTGGATGATGACCCCCGCATCCCGCCATTTTCCGACAGCTCCATGTCCTGAATATTCGTTGCCAATGTTGCCTCCCCCCACCAGAGCCCATACCCCGTCCATGACCGCCATCTTCCGATGATCCCGTCGGTCGAGCCAGCCGAGTCCTCGCCGGAAGGCGGGTGGGTTGAAGGGATGACAGAGGACGCCGCTCTCCCTGATGCGACGGAAATAATCGGTGGAGGTATCGAAGGAACCGATGTAATCGTAGAGGAGGAGAACCCTGACTCCGCGCCTGACGGCGGCGGCAAGCGACTGGGCAAAGAGAGCCCCGGCTTGGTCGCTCCTGATGATGTAGAACTCAAGAAGAAGGAGTCTCTCGGCCCGGTTGATTCCGTTTATGAGCGCGGTGAAATACTCCCCTCCGTCCGGGATGAGTGTGGCCCGATTGTCCTTGATCATGGCGGGGAAAGCTCCACGACGGAACAGTATCCGGAACCGGGACGGTGGCTGAATGCCGATGTGGGGAAGATGGGGGGCAGGCATGGAGGCTTAAAGGGTACGGCGTGGTGGGAACCGCGCCGCGCCGTTACATCCCAATGACGTTGTAGCCGCTGTCAACAAAGTGAACTTCGCCGGTTACACCTCGGGACAGGGGGCTGGCCAGGTAGAGTGCGGCGCCGGCCACCTCGTCCTGGTTGATGTTGCGTCGAAGGGGAGCTTTCTCCGCCACATGTCCGGCGATCTGGTTGAATCCTCCCACCCCGGCGGCGGCCAGGGTCTTGATGGGACCCGCGGAGATGGCGTTGACTCGAATACCGTCGGGACCGACCGCCTCGGCCAGGTAACGGACGCTCATCTCCAGGGCTGCCTTGGCAACTCCCATGACGTTATAGTTTGGAAAAACCTTCTGGCCTCCGTAGTAGGTCAGGGTGATGATGCTTCCGTTTCGTCCGGACATGAGCGGCGCCGCTGCACGGGAGAGGGCGATGAGGGAGTAGGCACTGATCTCCAGGGCGGAGATAAATCCTTCGCGGGTTGTGTCGAGAAAGGAACCCTTCAACTCGTCCTTGGGGGCGAAGGCCACCGAATGAACAAGGATATCGAGCCCTCCCCATTTTTCGTTTACACTCAGGAATGCCCGGGCGATCTCTTCATCGTTGCGGACATCGCAGGGTACGACCAGCTCCGCTCCCAGGCTCTCGGCCAGAGGGATCACCCGCTTTGCCACGGAGTCACCTGCATAGGAAAAGGCCAGCTTCGCTCCTTCCCGATGGAAAGCCTGGGCAATGGCCCAGGCAATGCTCTTGTCATTGGCTACGCCGAAGATGAACGCTTTTTTCCCCTCAAGAAGTCCCATGGTTTCTCCCCATAACGGCATAACGGCTGGCTACGGATGCCCAGGTTGACGCGTAACGATGGAAATTCTACTATAACGGCAGAGCTAAGACAAGAGGCAACTGCCTTCCCTGGGGACGCAGTTCATGCTCCACTTCCTTCCCGAATACTCACTGCAACGTACGCTCTCTTGTTTCTTTCAGTGAAAAACGGTACTATGCTCCATTACCTACCCATGGAATGAAGGCGCCCCATGAACTCTCTTACCGGAACGATCCTCATACTCCTCTTCGTTGGCGTTACCACCTTCTGCCGGACGTCATTGCCAGCCTACGGAGCGGAGCAGGCTGCCATCTCTCGGGTGGAGATCACCATCAAGGGGATGATCTGCGTTTCGTGCAGCAGGGATATTGAGAAAATCCTGAAGGGGTTGAGTGGTGTCGCCTCGGTCAAGGTCGATCTTGCCAATGACCGTGCTACGGTCACCTATGACTCGCGGAAGGTTACTTCCCTTCAGCTAGTGGAGACGATTCGGAAATCGGGCTATGAGGCGATACTCCCGACGGTACCGCACCGGACGCGGTGACCCGGCATCCAGGCGCCGGACACCGATCCCTAATCTCACATAACAGTTGCCGTATACCATTGAACGGAAAAGAAAGCACTTGCCTTTTCTGCTCTGTGTGCTAGTATTGCCCAAATTTTAGGCATTGCGTTCTCTCCTTGCCGTCCGGACCGGTCCTCCCATGCTTCGCCCCCTTGTCATAGGCGCCCTTGAACTGCCGACCAATCTTCTCCTTGCCCCCATGGCCGGTATCACCGATTTGCCGGTTCGGCTCCTTGCCCGGAGGTACGGCGCCTCCCTCTGCTATACCGAGATGGTCAGTGTCAATGGTCTGGTGCGGGAAGGTCGCAGATCCTTCGATCTGGTGCGGAGCACTCCCGACGACCGTCCCCTGGGAATACAGATCTTCGGCGAAGAGCCGGAATTCATGGGGGAGGGGGCGGCTCTGGTGGCGTCATCCGGCGATCTCATCGATATTAACATGGGGTGTCCGGTCCGCAAGGTGGTGGGGAGTGGCGCCGGGAGCGCTCTGCTCCGGGAGCCACTGAAGGTGGCGGCCATCATCCGGGCGGTGCGCCGCCGGGTGACCCTGCCGCTGACGGTGAAGATCAGGAGCGGATGGCAGGCCGGCGAAGAAAACTATCTGGAGATTGCCGGTATCGCCGAGGGGGAGGGGTGTGACGCCGTCACGCTTCATCCTCGGACCCGCTCCCAGATGTTCAGTGGTCGATCCGCCTGGGAGCAACTGGCCAAGGTGAAGACGCGACTTTCCATCCCGGTTATCGGGAGCGGTGATCTCTTTACCCCCCAGGACGTGGCGGCCATGCTGAGGGAGACCGGTTGCGATGGGGTGATGCTTGCCCGGGGGGCTATGGGGAATCCCTGGCTGTTCAGGGCATGTCGCCAGCTCCTCGGGGGTGAGGAGGTCATTCCCCCCTCGCGATCGGAGCGGTTGGAGGTTTCGCTTATCCATCTGGAGAATTTTATCAGTACTTCCGGCGCGGAGGTGGCGGTGCGGGAGATGCGCAAGCATGTCTCCTGGTATGCCAAGGGTCTTCCCGGTGCGGCTCTCTTTCGCTCCCGGGTCAATCAGATTGATGACCGGGAGCGTTTCATCGATTGTATTACTGAATTTTTCGGGGAAGGGGAACGTGACTGAGACCGCTGTCGTACTGAGAGACTACTATGCCAACATCATAGACAGTGTCGGGGATGGCGTGCTGGTTACCGATTCGGGTGGGGTTGTAACCCTCATGAACCCGGCTGCCGAGGAGTTGACCGGTATCTCCCGGCGCCAGGTGCAGGGGCATCCCTTTCGGATAACTTTCCGAGAATCTCCCGTTCTGGTGGATATGGTGGAGCGGACCGGCATAACCGGGATGAATATTTCCGATTATGAAAACGTGGTGCTCATGACCGGTGACCATCCGACTCCGGTCAGCGCCACGACCTCACCGCTCCTTATAAGCAGCGGAGAAAGCATAGGTGTAATCCTCATCCTGCGGGATCTGACCAATGTGCGCGAACTGGAGCGGGCGGTGCGGCAGACGGATCGGCTCTCGGCGCTGGGAACCCTGGCTGCGGGTTTGGCCCATGAGATCAAGAATCCTCTTGGAGGGATCAAGGGGGCGGCGCAACTTCTGGAGCGGGAGCTCTCCGATGACAGCGAAATGCGGGAATATACGCGGATCATGCTCAAGGAGGTCACTCGGGTAAACCGGATCGTGGAAGAGCTCCTGGCGCTGACATCACCGCGAAAGCTCAAGCGGGAGGCGATAAACCTTCACCAGATCATCGGCGACCTTTGTACTCTCCAGCGCCGGGCAGTGGGCGAGCGGATGGTCGCCATCCAACAGCAGTTCGATCCGAGTATCCCGCAGTTCCTTGCCGATGAGGAGCTCCTTATACAGCTGTTTCTCAACCTGATCAAGAATGCTATGGAGGCGGTGGGTGAGGTCGGACTTATCAAGATCGTGACGAGGGTTCACGCCGATTATCGGATGACTCAGCAGGGTGCGCGCCGCACCCGGATGGTGGCGGTGGACATCTCCGACGACGGGCCGGGGATTCCAAAGGAGCAGCAGGAGCAGCTCTTTACCCCATTCTTTACTACCAAGGCCACGGGGACGGGGCTTGGTCTCGCCATCTGCCAGAAGATCGTATCGGAACACCGTGGTATTCTGAAGGTGCAGTCAACTCCCGGCAAGGGGACGACCTTCACGGTTATGCTCCCGTTAGTGCAGTAAAGCAGGTTGAGGTTGAGGTTGAGATCGACCTTGAACCTTAACCTTAATCTTAACCTGAGGTTTCATTCATGCCGTTAAACCGTATTCTGGTGGCCGACGACGAAGAGAGTATGCGTTGGGTCCTTTCCAAGGCCCTCCGGAAGAAGGGGTTCAGTGTGGATCTGGCCCGCGACGGAACCGAGGCTTTGCGGCTTCTCAAGGAAAATCCCTACGAAATGGCGATCCTGGATATAAAGATGCCGGGAATCACAGGGCTGGAGCTTCTGGACCGGGTTCGGGAACTGCGTCAGGATCTACTGGTCGTGATCATGACCGCCGAGGCGAGCATGAAGAATGCCGTGGAGGCGATGAAGCGGGGGGCCTACGATTACATCACCAAGCCCTTCGACCTGGATGTCATCGATGCCATCATCGAGAAGGTGAACCGGGCCAGGGAGATGACGAGCCAGGTAACCATTCTCAAGGAGGAGTTAAGGGATCGCTATCAGCCGGAAAAAAACATCATCGGCAACTCCACCGTCATGCGCGATGTCTACAAGACCATCGGCAAGGTGGCCCCCAGCGACATAACCGTCCTGGTGGAAGGGGAGTCGGGGACCGGCAAGGAGCTGGTGGCGCGCGCCATACATTTCAACTCCCGGCGGATCGGTAAACCGTTTGTGGCCATCAACTGTGCGGCCATCCCCAAGGATCTGCTGGAGAGCGAGCTCTTCGGCTTCGAGAAGGGGGCTTTCACCGGCGCCGTGGAGCGGAAGGTCGGTAAATTCGAACAGGCCAACGGGGGAAGCATCTTCCTGGACGAGATCGGCGATATGCCCCTGGACCTTCAGGCAAAGATCCTCCGGGTCCTCCAGGAGAAGGAAGTTACCCGTACCGGTGGCAACCAGAACATTCCGGTGGATGTCCGGATCATTGCCGCCACCAACCAGAATCTGGAGGAGCGGGTGCGGGACAAGCTGTTCCGTGAGGACCTTTTTTATCGACTCAACGTGGTTCCCATCGTTTTGGCGCCACTGCGTGAGCGGAAAGAAGATATCCCGCTCCTTGTGGAGTATTTTCTCAAAAAGAGCTGTGCCGAATTGGATCTTCCCCCTCGGAAGTGCTCTCCCGAGACCATGCGACTTCTCTCAAGGCATGCCTGGCCGGGAAATATCCGGGAGTTGGAAAACACCATCAAGCGGGCCGTTATTCTCTGTCCCGATCCGTTGCTGACCGAAGCCGATTTCCCTACCCTCACGGCTCCCCGAACCGTTACGACCAATGGTGTGGAGGAGCGTTCCCTGGAAGCTCTCGTTGACATGAAACTCCGGGAATGTTTCGCACATATGGACAGGATGGAAACGGGTGATATCTACAGTGTCGTTCTGCAGCAGGTGGAGCGGCCCCTTATCTGTTTTGTCCTGGAGAAGACCCGATCCAACCAGGTCAAAGCCGCCGACATCCTCGGTATCAATCGAAACACGCTTCGGAAGAAGATTCAGGAATTAGGGATAGAAGTCAAAAAAGAGTAGGAGGTTCATATGGGAATCAAGGATACTTTTTTTCTTGACCGGAACAAGGCCGTTCTACTGGTCATCGATGTTCAGGAGAAGCTCTGTCGGGCCATGGCGCCGGAGGTTCTGGCGATGTTGACCGCCAACACCGCCATTCTCATGGAATCGGCACAGGAGTTGGGAGTGCCTATCATTGCCACGGAGCAGTATGTTCGGGGGCTTGGCGAAACCCTCGACGTGTTGAAGGGGCATCTCACCTCCGCGCCATTGGAGAAGATGACCTTCAGTTGCGGCGGTGACGGGAAATTTCTGGAAGCGCTCAAGGCAACCGGTCGCAGGCAGATCATTATTACCGGTATGGAAAGCCATGTCTGCGTGCTTCAGACGGCGCTGGATCTTCTTGACGAAGGATTTGCCGTCCATGTGGTCAGGGACGCTGTCATGAGTCGTCATGAGAAGAACTGGATGACCGGTCTTGATGTTATGGGAGCGGCGGGTGCTGTCATCACCTCCACCGAGGCGGTGCTCTTTCAGCTTCTGAGGATTGCGGGTACCGATGAGTTTAAGAAACTCTCCAAGTTGGTGCGATAGCTGGTTTTTTTGACCAGTTCCCATCGACTGAAAAAAAATGTCATTTTCCTCTGCACTCTGCATCGGTTATCTGGTATATTACCATAAAAGTAACGCGGAGAAGGAAATGGGGAACCTGACAGTACTGGACGACCGAGCCGCGGAGAAGATGGACAGTTATATCAGGAGACGCAGTCCGTCTATAATGGCGGTGTTGCTCGTTGATATGCTTAGAGACAACAACTGGAAGCCGGAAGACATCTATTTCCTGGGGAGTGAGATCATGAACGAGTCGGGAGCGATGGACCGGTAGTGAAGAATATGCGCCCGTAGCTCAGCTGGATAGAGCACCAGGCTTCGAACCTGGGTGCCGGCCGTTCGAATCGGTCCGGGCGTACCAATAAAAACAAGGACTTAGCCTGAAAAGCTAGGTCCTTTTTTTGTCATGTATCCCGCTGTGTATGCCGCACGAGAAAAGGTACAAAAAAAGCCCCTGATCGTCATAGACCGGGGGCTTTCGTTTTTCAGGTTGTCATCCCGCCTCATTCCTCCATATCGTCGATCTCCAAAGCTCTTTGCAGCAGTTTCTTGCGCCGCTTGTCGCCCCACCTGTTAAAACATTCCTGGATGATGGTCAGTTCCGGCGACAATACGCTGGCGCCGATGTGGATGTGATTGCCGTCACCTTCGAGTCCCGCAATAGAGTTGACCAGTCGTTGCGCTCTTAGTTGCATCTTGGGAGGCACCTCACCTTTTGCCACCCAGTTGGATACGGCCGACGCTCCTACCTCCAACTTGGCGGCTACCTCGTTGTTATTCTGAACGCCCAGTAAATCCTTCAGTTCCTGAACTGTCATGGAATCACCCCCACTTGCGGTTATTTTCACAAAATTCATGCTTAGTGAAAAAAATATTGACAATAAAATTAAATTTGAATAATATATGAATCAGTCGCGACGAATAATTTCAATCTATGAATAATGTATATCATGATAATTCATGATTGGCAACCTCCTGCTTATGTCGCCAACATGATGTAGTCTCGAGCTTCCCCACGGTCAGGGGATCACCAATAGGGGGGAACGGCAATTACCGACGAAATTATGATCGACCACTTCGACCACCAGCTGTTGACGGTGGTGGATAGCCAGGGTTCCTCCATCAGAAGACTGATCTTCCATTTCGAGTTCAAATTATCGAGGCCAATAAAAAAACGCCATACCATAAACAGGACGTCATTGATGCGCTTGGCCTTGACCTTACAACCAAGCAGAAGTCGAGTCGAACTCGGAATGCGAAAGTTGACGTTACCGGGGGTGAGAAGTGGGAAGTCTTGGACAAGTGCACCGGCGAAATCATCTCCCTAAAAAACTGGGCTTTGGAGTGCCCGGATTTTATGATTGCGAATGTTCTCAAAGACCATCACCCGGAGGCTATTATTGGACCACCAAACGGTAACAAGCAGCATATCCGTTGTCCCTTCCATGATGAGCACTCTGATTCAGCGAGTGATTCTGCGACGTTCTGTATCAGCGGTCTTGATTTCCCCACGCAGGGGAAACAGTGAAGAAAGGAGGTGCGCCATGTCAGGACTCATGATCGCCGAACAGGACCCCGGCTGCCGCACCATGATGGCGGAGTTGATGAGCGAGGAAGGGTACTCTGTCACCGTTACCGATTCGGCGGCTGATGCCCTCAGCAGCATCCTCAAGAAGAACGCCCAGGTGGTCCTGCTGGGAAGTCAGTTTGACGATCTGGCGGCAACGGAGCTGATCCCCTTGCTCAAGCAGTGCAACCGGAATCTGACCATCATCCTCGTCTCCGATGAGGAGTCGCAACCGGTCATCCGAAAGATTCGCGCCGAGGGGATTTTCTATCATGCTTTGAAGCCGGCGAAACCGGAGGATGGTGAGGAGATCCGGCAGGCCGTCAAGTGTGCTTTCGAAAACGTCTCCCACAGCGTGCAGTAATGTAGGGGCGAAAAATTTTTCGCCCCTACTGTCCCGCCAGTCCCCACGGGGCGGTTGCGGCATGCTGTTTCTGTCACTGCCCAATGAATGAGCAATCTGCTATCCCCTACCATCTCTCCGCAGGTTACCACCGTTTTCCAGAAGTTATCCCAAGAGTTATCCACAGGTATTGTTGAAAAAGCGTGACGGAGCATGGCCTGACAGCTAAAGTTTGTTTCAAATTAGCTAGATAGCTTTATAACGCTATTTCTCTCAAAGTGGATAACTGACCAAAAACAGTAGGTTGTCAACCAGAGTGCGATGACCGGCCATCTGTTTTTCCGCTTGACAGTACTTAGTAGTCATTTGATACCATCCTGGTATGCGCGTGGAAACGGTACCACTTAACAATCAGATTCGAGTTGCTGCCATCTTCGACAGAGGAAACGTCAAGCCGGTTTGGTTTGAGACCCAGGGTGAAAGGGTGTCCGTTCAGAAAGTCTGCTATAGCTGGTCCTGCATGGAGGGAGCGGCCACGATCCTGAACTTTGCCGTGTGGGACGGGAACAAGACATTCGAACTGGCCTACAACGTGACGGCCGGTCGTTGGTCGCTGCGAGGGAAGAAAGTGACTGCTTAAAGCCGTGGATTCGTGTTTAATGAGATAAATACATTTTCACAATAACGACAGATTCTCATGGAATGTCGGCACCGATTCTGTTAATAATCTGCGTAGGGGCACGGCGCGCAGTGCCCCTACTTGCCGGTATACCATCATCTCAATCAGAAAAGGTCCCCATGTTCGCATAACGGAACTATCCGCCATGTCAGAGAGCCAGCACAACGATGAGATGATCGTGGAGGTACCGCAGGCTGAGGCCAGAAGAAGGGCCGAAACGGCCGGGCACCCGGAGTGGGAGAACGCCTGTGCCAGGTGCGGCTGCAGGCTGGAGGGGATCACCGCAGATACCTGCCTGGGATGCCGATAACCGCGTCATTAACTGTTTTGCGACCGGACGTGCCGATCATAATCGTTTCGCGGCAAGGATACCAATTTCGCGAGTCCTGGCCGGCAGATCCAACCTTTCGGATGCCTATTGGTCCAAACGCTCAGACCATCCCCATCTTCATCTCCCCGCAATCTCTTGACCCAACTGCGTCAATGGCGTACACTTGCCCCATGATCATCATCGAAACCCCCATCTTTACCAGACAGCTCTTGTCCACTCTCAGCGATGAGGAATATCGTCTGTTCCAGGCAACATTGCTGGAGAAGCCGGACAGAGGAAAAGTCATCCCCGGCGGCGGAGGACTTCGTAAAATTCGATGGGGATTGGAAGGGCGAGGCAAGAGCGGGGGCGCACGAGTAATCTACTACTGGTTCACTGCGAGGGGCACCATTTTGCTCCTGTTCATGTACCCGAAAAACGTACAGGAGAATCTGACCCAAGATCAACTAAGACAGCTCAGGAAAATTGTCGAGGAGGATTACCATGAAAGATGAGCTTTTTCAGGAGCTGCTGGAAAGCGTCAAACAGGGGGCGGCCATCATGAACGGCACTCTGCCCCCGTCGCGCTCTTTTGAATTTCCAGAATCCGAAGTACGCGCCATCCGTGAACAATTCGGTCTCTCACAGGACAAGTTCGCTGACCTTGTGGGAATCAGCGTCGGAACGTTGAGGAACTGGGAACAGGGCCGACGCAAGCCGGAAGGTCCGGCACGGGTGCTGTTACGGGTTGCAGCCCGACATCCGGAGGCGCTTCTGGACATCGGAAGGGAGCAACGCAATAAAGTGGGAGCAGGAGCGTAACCACCATGTGCGGTCGCATGGTCATGGAGCTCACCCCGGAACTACTCGCCACCGTCTTCGGCACACCGAAGGCGCCGGATCTATCGCCAATTTACAACATTGCCCCGACTCAACTGGTGCTGATCGTGCGCCAGACCGGCGGCCTCCGGCGCCTGGAACAGATGAGGTGGGGGCTGGTCCCCTCCTGGGCCAGAGACCCGGCGGTGGGGAGCCGAATGATCAACGCCAGATCCGAAACCGTCGCCGTGAAGCCCTCCTTCCGCCATGCAATCCGCTACCGACGCTGCATCGTCCCCGCCTCCGGCTATTTCGAGTGGCAGCGTGACGGGAAGAAGAACCGCCCCTTCTACTTCTGGATGAAGGACAACAGCCCCCTGGGGCTGGCCGGGATTTGGGAGGAGTGGCAAGGAGCGGACGGCTCCACCATGCGAACCTTCGCCGTCCTCACCACGACGGCAAACAGGATCGTCGCCCCGGTCCACGACCGGATGCCGGTGATCCTCGCCACCTCTGAGTACACCGTATGGCTCGACAGGGAGATCACCGACCCGGAGAGCCTGCAGGCGCTCTACCACCCCTTCCCGGCGGAGCTGCTGGACAGCTACTCGGTATCGGAGCTGGTCAACTCCCCCCGCAACAACGGCCCGGAACTCATCGCCAGGGCTGCCGACCTCTCACTGTTTCCCGGTGCGTGATGCCCAATTCGACCTCCAGCCATCTGCCATCAATTCCAAGAAACCCCCTGCAGCGGGAGCCCTATGAACGGTGAAACGGTCCAGGAACGGCTGTCCGGCGCCGTGGAGCGGGTAACCTTCCACAGTGAGGAATCCGGCTTTTGCGTGCTGCGGGTCAAGGTCAAGGGGCGGCATGAGCTGACCACCGTCATCGGTTCCGCCGCCAGCATCACCCCCGGTGAGTACGTGGAGGC
>CAIUUR010000240.1 GCA_903902345.1 uncultured Geobacteraceae bacterium
ATTATCAAAACAACTAACAATATTAGTATTTTTAATACATTATTATATAATCATAAACAACCAACAACAAAATCTTGAACGCAGGAAACATCCAGAGTTGTCCCTGTGCGAGGGGAGCCGATAATTGCGTCTCTGCCCCCCCACCCTTTTTCAAGACGTTCCAATGCAGGAAGCAGATCGGCTACGACAACGCCGCGTCCGGCAATGGTGAATTTCCGCACGGGGGGTGTGCCGAAGAGTGGATCATGCAGAATCACGACCTCGGCGCCCTCCGCAAACAGGGAAGCGAACCCGCCGATGGTTCGGGGACCGTCGGGAGGAAAATCCAGCAGCGCCGCCAGCCGTCCCTGACGAGTGTGAAACAACTGGGCATAATCAAGGAGCGTACCAAGCCGCCGGGAATTATCCGATTTGGCGTCCAGGTACTGTTGCCAGTGGGGTACCTGTGGCAGCGAACCGAAAGGGTCCATGGATTCGCCCAGCACTTCTCTAAGGAGTCGGCAACCGGCACGGAATTGCGCGTTGACCCCCTGCTCAGTCAAGAGCATCCCTGAGAAAAGACCGGACAGTGATGGGAAACCGGGCGCCGGGACAATCGGGGTTCCTTCATCAACCATAGAGACGTAACTGACCAGACGCTCCAATCTGCTATCACTGCTCCCTTGCCAGGTAAGAGCCTGACGACAGGCGGGTGGGAGCCAGACTCCGGGAAGATGGTGATCAAAGTTATATTCCTCAACCCGCCCGCTCCCCCCGGCTTCGATACAAAGCACCGCCGGGTCCGACAGCAACTCCTCGGGGGCTTCGGTGTCGCCGAACAGAACATCGTCGTTATCCCCCACACCGAGAACGACAGCGGTAAGGCAGGTATCAAGGTCCGGTTTAACAATATAAACAGTCAGCTTCATCCCCCCCTTGCCAGTTAAGAAATTGCGATAGTTTCGATTATATTCCAGATTAATACCAAGGTTTTCCACATAAACATCCCCCGTCATCGCTCCTTTCGGAGCGGAAGTCAGTAGCTGAGACATATGACACGTGATTGTGCACTGCTCAGCCTGTACCAAGTAATAGAGCACGGGTCGTGCCAATTTCAATAGGCATACAACCTATTGATTTGTTTGCACTATACCAAGTCAACGCCGCATGACATTCAATTTTATTTGGAATATGCGCTAAAAAATTAGAAGAAGGCTGATCGGAGGGCTCAACGGATGGATAGAGACATCTTATTTCTGGGGGGGGTGGGGAGAAAACGGTTACAGGAAGAGTTTTTATGTGGGGCGTAACCCTTCCGGACCGGAAGTCATTTAGGGTGGCAACGGTATGACGTAGGATGGGTGAACGGAGCCCCGCATCAATTGTTTATCGCGCATCTCCCAAACCGCAACTGCTCCGCAAAAAATCCGGACTAACCCCGGCAACCTCCGCTGCTTCCTGCTCACTCATTCCCTTCTCAATGAGCCGACGGGCAACATCTAATTTACCTTGTTCCCGACCTTTTTCCATCCCCTGCTCCATTCCCTGCTCGATACCCTGCGCGATACCCTGCGCAAGACCCTGCTCTATCCCTTTTTCGACACCTTGTTCCAGCCCTTCCATGTGTCCGACTCCGTAGCTCGATTCAACCAGGCTGGCCTGATAGTGCAGATCATCCTGATAACGCCGATATTCAAGCCGTTCATTTTCCGGTTGATTCAACAGGGATAACGCTTTCCGTGCCTTCTGCAATCCTTTTGCCTTGAATTCATCCTTGATCTCTTCGTTCTTGAGAAAGTAGATCCATTCATCCAGAGGGGTTGTGGCGATATCATTGAAGTTATTAATTCTGATCAGGTAGTATTCGGGGAAGAGATGAAATATTTGTTCTTTGCCATACAGTTTCTGCTGACTACTGCTCAACTGTAAATGGTCATTGTCATGAATGCCCGTAAAACTGGTGACGCCGCGATAGATGTAGTCGCGACCGTGGCCAAGATCAAAGTAGAGAATATTTACCGAGATGACTTTTACCAATTGGGAATAGGTGTCGCCTTCTCGCAGATGCTCGGTTATGGCGCGGGAGGCGCCGTACAGCATCCGCTGCAGGTAATCATATTCCCGCTCATACTGCACTTCTATGATGATTATCTCGCCGGCGCTGTTTTTAACCTTGAGGTCAACCCGGTTGAACTTATCGATTTTATTCTCCTTGTTGCTCTCACTTTCGAGAATTTCAAGGATAACGATCTCTTCATGCAGAAGTTCACTCAAAAACCCTTCAAGGATCTCAAAGTTGGCCTTACTCCGGAGCAACCGCTTCATCGCCCAATCAAAGGTGATTAATTTGCGGGGCTGGTTTGCTTTCATAAAGAGACCTCAGGAGCAGACGTAAAGGAGACTGCAAGTACTCGATAGTAGTAAACAGGCACGACACCATACCATTACGCTTCGGGTTTTACAAATGGGATATGAATTCCGGGAAAGGCGTGCGACTGCGAGATTTGGCTCTGTGGTGGATTGCTTTTTCCAGGTTTAAAATTGTCTACAAGCCTCGTCAAGCATCTCGCGCCATCCGATCACTCGAACACCACTTCGAAGATATGTTCCGTCACCGCCGAACAGAAGTGACGGTTCCGCTGGTGATGCGGAAAGAGTTTGCCACTTTTTCAGGCCTTTGAACATATCACCGGCGATAGTCTGACCTGACTTTATTTCCACCGGACGTAGAAGACCAGCTTCATCAAGCAACAGATCTACTTCAATGCCGCTGCTGTCACGCCAGAAATAGAGGTTGGCAACCTCACCACGATTCCAGCGGGCACGCTGGTATTCGGCAACGACCATGGTCTCGAATAGCGCGGCCCGAGCCGGATGTATGGCCAGTTGCTCCGGGTTCTGGATTCCCAGGAGAAATGACGCCACTCCCGTGTCATGAAAATAGAGTTTGGGAGTTTTAACCAGCCGTTTACCGAAGTTGGCGAAATGGGGGGTAAGGCGAAAGACGATGTAACTGGCTTCAAGGATGCTCAACCATGCGGTGGCGGTGCTTTGGGAAATACCGCAATCTGTTGCCAGGGAAGAAAGGTTAAGCAACTGGCCGGTGCGGGCCGCGCAGAGGCGCAGAAAACGCTGAAAGGTGATCAGATCACGGACAGAGGTCAGATCGCGAACATCACGTTCCAGGTAGGTGGCGACATAGCCGGCAAACCAGTCCCCAGGGGTGACGGAAGAACTATACAGGGCCGGGTAGCCGCCGGTAAAAAGCCATTGGTCAAGACCATTTGCCAGAAGTCCTTCAGCCATCAGTTCGCGCCCCGACAATGGTAAAAGCTGAACGATACCGGCGCGTCCCGCCAAGCTCTGGCTTACCTGACGGGTCAGGGCGAAGTTCTGGGAACCGGTCAGGATATAACGCCCCGGCGTCCGTTGTTCGTCCACAATTCCCTGAATATACGAAAGGAGTTCAGCCGACCGTTGCACCTCATCAAGAATCGCCCCTTGGGGATAGCGAGCCAGAAAACCGCGTGGGTCTTCGTTCGCAAACAACCGCAGGTCGGGATTTTCAAGGGATACGTATGGTTTGTCGGGAAAGGTGGCGCGTACCAAAGTCGTTTTCCCTGATTGGCGGGGACCGGTAAGCACCACCACCGGAAAACCTTGTGCAAGCCGCAGCAGTGTCGGTGTAATGGCTCTGCGGATCATGCTGATTCCTTGATGAAAATAGTATTGCTTGCAATTTAACTTTTTTATCGTGAATTTGCAAGAATTATTCTTATCATCAGGCCGGATTTTGTAGGGGATTTAACGAACTTCTGGCAGGGGTGTTTGAGCTGTCGTAACCCTTCCGGACCGGAAGTCATTTACCGGGGACATCTTGTCCGTCATCACGTCGGAGTTGAGCATTTCGTCGTAACCCTTCCGGACCGGAAGTCATTTACCGGGGTAACTCTCGTTCTGTGTATCGCTCATTTCGTAAGACTGTCGTAACCCTTCCGGACCGGAAGTCATTTACCGGGGACGAGGAAGTTGTGGCATTAACTCATCTTCTCTGTAAGGCGTCGTAACCCTTCCGGACCGGAAGTCATTTACCGGGGAACGGTGCAGGATGTACAGTTGTTCCCTCGGTTTGTCGTAACCCTTCCGGACCGGAAGTCATTTACCGGGGTTATCAGCAGCTTTGATCGGGCCGACATCGGGATATCGTCGTAACCCTTCCG
>CAIUUR010000241.1 GCA_903902345.1 uncultured Geobacteraceae bacterium
ACCTTGAGGACGCAGTAGATGAGATGGCGAAACGTACAGACACAGCCATGAATGTCACCGATAGCAAATGATCTCTTCATTATTTCCTTTCTCAACTCGGGTTGGGATGTGCAGTTCTCATCGGATGCATCAGATACAGCGGATATCTCCCCGCAACCATGGAACATAGTTCATCACGTATCGTTCCTGATCGGAAGTTTCTATGGCGCCCGGTCTTACCTCCCGGACACGTCCGGTGGCGGCAAGAGCGGTCTCACCCGATTCCCGTAACAGCAGCGCGGCGATCAACCCGGAACGGCCCAAACCGCCCCGACAATGTATGAGCAGATTCTTGCCGGCACGAAGAACTTCAAATAACATCAGGACGGCGTCAGCCCAGACGGCCGTAAACCGGTCATCGGGTATCGCGACATCTTTAACGGGGAGATGCAGCCAGAACATACCCCGACCACGAACATAATCCGGCAACTGACGAACGTGCAACAGGTCGAATTCATGATCCTCCAGAAGGGTCACCACAACGCCGGAGCCCCACCCCCTGATGACCTCAAGATCGATGTCGAGATCGCGAGCCCACTCCTGCCGGGCGTACACCGAGCACCCCTTTTTCCCGGGACAGATGGTGATACCGATCATTCCGGTGAAACCTTTGACGGATAGTTCGGCAATACGTAACGGATGGGATAAACTGGTCATGGTCGGTTTCAGATACATATTCACCCTCCACGGTTGAGGTATGATGCAACTGCTTCTGCCGGTGTAACGGATTGCTCATCGTTAAAACCCTATCTTTTTCATGATTTCTCCTTTCGCTTCGCACTCTTTTCGAAGAGAGCGGTAGAGTGAAGCCGGCGTCGCCGACAGATCCAGCAGTTCGAATTTCTGATCCACCCGGTCTGGGTCGTTTTATGATGCCGGTTTTTCAGGTATGCGGGGACGGACACGGTACCTCCTGCCTGGATGATTGCGCTCCTGAGAGACAATGGCGATCCTAGCAGGGAAGTGTGTCAAAAACTGCCACAGTTGCGCTACAAATATGTTCATCTATTTGAGCTTATGAAGCAGGTCATCGTGGAGGAGGGGAAACTTTTGAAAAACAGGCTCAACGGAATCAACAAGGTGGTGTGAAATTCGGTCAGATGATGATGGAGTGCTCCTGGCTGGAAACCGACGAGATCACGCGCAGGCATCCCCTGAATATCCGGCTCAAGGAACTGTAGGAAGGTCGCCACCGGAAGCCAAACTGACCCCTGCCTCGGTGAGCGTCACGTCAAAGAGCCTGTCCAGCAGTTCGTTCATACCCCGACATCCCTGTACCACCTGCTTGGTCCAGTCAAGGTAGCCGCGCTTGCGCGCCATGGACCAATCTGCCGGGGGACTACTCACGATGTCTCTGATATTGGAAATCTTGTCGGCGATTTTGAGTTGTTTGGCCCTGGCCGATTTGTGAGGCGCGTTAATGATCTGCAATTCCTTCCGTTTCTCTTTCGGCAGACTTTTATCGTCAGTCACCTCTCCAACAAGAGCGGCCACGTCGGCACCGAATCTCGCGACCAGTTCTTGGGGAGTAGTGGCGGTGTCCTCTACTGTGTCATGAAGGATGGCGGCGATCAATAACGATTCGTCGGTCACTCCCCCTTCATCCGCCAGGATTTTGGCCACCGCAATGGGATGGTTGATATAGGGGGATGCTTCGGCATCTTTGCGTTTCTGATTTTTATGCTTCTCTGCGGCAAATTCCAGGGCCGAGAGAAAAGGTACGATGTTCACAGGTTCTCCTCCGTTTTTGTAGCCCAGCGGTTATGTTTGATCTTGCTCCGCTGTAGTTTATCCGCCGGAACAGGACTACTCTCTTCGGCGGGATGACCTATTCCCAGAATGCATTCGACCTTGAGCTCTTCCGGCAGCCCCAGTAGTTCCTGCAAATAGACCTCGGCACTCTGCTGGGCGTCATGCCGGCGGTTGCGTATCTGCGCCCAGCAACTCCCCAACCCCAAGGAGAGCGCCGTCATCTGGATGATGATCGCCGCAATGGAACAGTCCTCAACCCACACATCACTCTTACGGCTGTCGGCGCAGACCACGATGGCAAGCGGCGCTCCTTTCAGGAATCCAGAGCCATGAGTTTTGGCGATGGCAAGCTGATCGATTATTGCCGCATCATCCACCAGGATAATCTCCCACGGGTTGATCCCCCGTGAAGACGGCGCCCTCAGCGCCGCTTCGATGAGAAGTTCGACGCTTTCAGGGGCTATTTGTTCAGACGTGAATTTCCGGATGCTCCGCCGTTGGCGTAGAAGTTCAATCATGATTACCTCTCAAAATTCCGAGTTGTGGGCACGACATGGCAGTCATCTCGCCCCCATCAAAAATGATGACATGGGCATTGTCGTCTGATCCGAGTCGTTGCATTCTTTTGAGGCTGAGTCTTTTCAGCTCCTTGATCGTGCTTTCGTAATGGTGACTCTCATAGCCGCAGTCACAGACGTAGGAAGATGGGTGTTTTTCTTTTGGCATGCTTTACCTCACTACACTCCTTCACTGACACCAAACGAATCTTACGCTCAGTAAGGGAGTGTCGTCCATATCCATCCGCCGATGGCGCGTTACTCTTTGCCGTGCACTTTCAACTCAGCCGTTGCTGCCCGCTGGACGCCATCTCTTGCAAGCTCTGGTCGGCACTCTTCACCTGGGCATAGACCGCGCCAAGGGCCGCCATAAATGAAGCATGGACCTGTGCCGCCGGCACGGTGATTTGATCAAAGGTGAGATCTCTCGTGGCGCAAGCGTCGTTAATGACGCTGCAAGAGAACCCCAGGTCAAAGGCGGCCCTCACCGTGGCGTCCACGCACATATGGCTCATCATCCCGCAGACCAGGAGGGTATCCACTCCGTCGTCCCGGAGACGCTCCAGCAGGCCGGTATCCCGGAAACTGTTGGGGAACTGCTTGGTTATGACCAGTTCTCCCGCCAAGGGGGCGACGGCGGGATAAATTTCTGCTCCCGCGGTATCGGGGAGGAAGAAGGTGGCGTCGGGCCGGGAAGAGAGGTGCCGGATATGATAGACCGGACTGCTCTGTTTCCTGAAGGCGTCCAGAAGCCGGGCGGACTCCGCAGCCGCTGGAACGCTCCCTACCAGTTCCATCTTTCCGCCGGGAAAGTAGTCATTTTGAATATCGATAAGCAAGAGCGCTGTTTTCATGGGCAATCACCACACCTTTCGACGCTAACGTCGGTCAACTCGCAACCGCAGACGGCACAGGCATTATTCCAGTCAGGGTGGCCTGCCGCCATGGCCCGGTTCTTCGCTTCAAGACGCCTGACTTCAGCTTCCATCTCGTCGTTGTACTGTTCTTCAAACATCTCTCACCTCGTGTCGGCTTCATTCAGCTCTTTGGCACGCATCCACCTACTCTCCGCCCCACCCTACCCCACCCGTGACATCCTGTCCAACACCATCCGGGCTCGCTCGATAGCGCCGTCATACCGGTCGCTGATCCCCCAGATGTTCGGTAAAACCTTCGGCCAGCTTTTTCAATTTAGCAAGCGATTCGTCAAAGCGCTCAAATCCTCTTGCGCTACGAGCCATGTCCAGGACCAGACGGTATCTGACCTGTTCTTCAGTTTCCGCCCGCAGAACAGCTTTTATCGCCTCGCCGGTAGCACCCGTAGCCATTATCGCCATATCACGGCCCAAGAGCCTGATGCCGGCCAGAGTTAAATCAAATTTCTCCTTTTGGAGCAACTCAAGCTCATCCATGTAGAGTCGATCCTCATTGCCGGCATCAGCATAATGCTCCATCAAAAACAACAGATCCTCTGCATCCTTGGGGCGTTCCGGATAGCGATCATTCCAGGAGATAACCTTCATCAAAGCCATTCCAGGTATGGTAGGTACCTTCACGTCAAGAACCGGATCGTCGCTCAACTTGACCGTTACTCCATAGTCATAGGCTTCCTTGAACCCCATGATATCCATGATCACTTGGTGATCCGGTGGCCAACTGATGGTCTGGCTGTCCGGGCTGACGCCACCATACGGGACAATATCCACCGGGAATCTTCCGTAATTGAAGCGGTACGCTTCTCTGGTTGCGGTGAAACTCCCCGTGGCAATCAACGCCTCGGTTAGTCGGGAAAAATCGTCCCAACCGGGCACCTCGACGCCTATATCCAGATCGCGAGTCAAGCGGTTACTCTTGATGTCATGGCAATGATTCAGCAGAATATCGCGAGCCGTTGCCCCCACCACAAAATAGAGCATTCCTCGGGAGGAAGCCTCTTGGTCGATAACCCGCAGGACTTCAACCACTACCGGATCAATTTTCCCCGACAAGTCGTACGAGATGTTCGTCATAGATTATCCGTGCTGTTTCCATGTTCCGCTGGTTGCCGGTGGCAATGAGGTCCGCATACACAAGGAGCGGGTGAACGGTGTCCCCGTAGGGTTTCACCGTATCCGGTAGCCAGAAGCGCCCGAGAAGCTCCACTTCTCCCTTCGGATCAGGTTTCAACCGGTTCGGGACAATAACCGCTCCAGGATTGTCCCGATCAACATACAGCGTAACCACGTGGGGTTTCAGGTACTCAGTCAATTTTGCGGCGGCAACCTCCCCACCCCACAACGCCTGGTCCTGGTTCAACTCCGCCTCCTGCCACCATCCCTCAGCACCACGATAGCGTCCCAGTATCAGTTTCGGCCGTAATTGCTCGGCGTAGGCCGTTATCCACCGTTCAAGGAGATGCTCCTTCCGGAGTAACTGCACCTGACGGCGGCGTCCACTCCCTTTCTCCAGTAAAAAGCCCAGTTCCTGTAGATCCTTCACGACCCAATTCACCATTCCCAATGCTACCTTTGTTTTAGCGGCAATGGTGCGGTAGGTCTCATTTTCTAGTCCGGGATTGCAGAGCAGGGCAAAGAGGACCCGAAGGCCGGTCTGTTTGAAAAGACGATTTACAGGAGGCGCTTTTAGTAACTTCTGATCCTTGTTCCCCTTGACAAAGAGGTACAAAGGCGGTTGATTGATGTAGCCGTTGCCGGCTGTATCGATGAATTGAATATCATCTTTTCGGAGTTCATCCGCCTTCTCCGCTGTTACCTGGGGCAAGACCGTAACGTAGCATTTCGGATCGAGCTGCCGACGATAGAGTATGAGCATTGTATTTACGGTCAATGCCCCACCGTCCAGCACTCTTACTACCAGTTTGGCAGTTGCCCCGGGCGTTTTCAGGCAGATGAACTGCTGATCCGGATCTTCATCGAGAAGTTCAATGGCAATGCCTGCCTGGAGGACAAAGGCTTCCGTGGCTCTCTTCAAAAGATGCATTTGAGTGGCGGGCAGCGGCATAAGTTCACCTATTAAATATGTTCATTTTTTATGAACATACAATTTTTGTGAACAAAAAGCAAATAATTCATGCGTTGCTGGCGCCCCCCCCGATGGTCCCGCCGGACGGCTATGCCTTGATGTAGGCATTAATGCCGATGGTCACCGGCTTACCGTCGACCATCACATCGGTCACCACGTTCCCTCTCGTGCTGGCCACAACCAGGGTTTTTCCCGAGGTAGAACGGGTCGGTTTCTCCAGG
>CAIUUR010000242.1 GCA_903902345.1 uncultured Geobacteraceae bacterium
CCTCACCCGGCAGTTACCGACCCGAAAGAGCTTGCCTCCCTACTGCGGGCAATCGACGGGTATACCGGCTCGTGTGTCGTGCGGCATGCGCTCATGTTCGGGGCACTGACAGCCGTAAGGCCGGGAGAGCTCAGGCATGCTGAATGGAGCGAAATCGACTTTGACACCGGACAGTGGAATATTGCCGGCGAAAAGATGAAGATGGGGTTTCCTCATATAGTGCCGCTGTCTCGCCAGGTGCTCACCATCTTGAATGAGCTGCGGCCGATCACTGGGGCAAGCCGCTATATTTTTCCCAATGGGCGTAGCTTCTCAAAACCGTTATCTGAAAATGGTACACGTCAGGCACTTGTTGCTCTGGACTACCAGGACCGGCACAGCGGACATGGTTGGAGGGCAACCTTCCGGACTATTCTTGATGAAGTTCTGGGGGAGCGTCCCGACTTCATAGAGCATCAACTTGCTCATGCCGTAAAGGACCCGAATGGGAGGGCGTATAACCGGACAACTCATCTGGAAGAACGGCGACGCATGATGCAGCGCTGGGCAGATTATCTTGATGAATTGAAGAAAAATAGCAAATGACACAGGATTCAAATGCTTGGGCCAGGTGTATTGGGTTCATAATGCAAGGAGCGATATATGAAAATAATCACGGAGAAGGACTTGGTTGGCCCTGTCAAACAGAGGATTGGAATAAGCGGGTACAAGAGGGGGCGGGGTACAGACCCGTGGGTAAGACTTCAGGAAGTTGGTCTTTCAAAGGTTGACGCAGAACATAAACCTGTAAAACATATTGGGGAGATTGTTGATGGATATGAAGGGGTAACTGTTGAAATGTTTGCATTTACAGGCCATGTTGAATTTCTTATCCGGCAAGGTGGGGTAAATGATGATATGGTATCAGCTAAGTGTAAAGAAATATTTAGAGAAGATGTTTATCCGGCCATTAAAAATTTTGTGCCAGAATGCGGTATAGTTTTTCGACTTATACTCCATTATAACCAACGTCTGCTTATGAAGGTGGAGTTGTGGCAGTTGAAGGCGACAAGCAAAAAAAAACTTGCGAGCGAGCCTAAAATTGTGGTATGAACAAGAATCGTCAACTAGAGACTGCCACTGACGATATACTATAATTAGCAACAGGAACGACATCCCCGTCAGGGAATGGCTGTCGATGTATGACTGTCTGAGCGACTGACGGACACCCGAAGCCTGCGTTAATGCACAAATGGCCATTTTGGTCGAGTGCATTGGTGCGGGCTTTTTTTGTTGCTGCCATCGGAGGAGCTAATGTCAGCAGCAAAGTCAAAAACAGTGAGACAGGGGATGGACGAGCGGGGAAACAGAAAGATCAGAGGCTTGACCAAGGAGTTGGAGGGTGCCGAGGGTCGGGCAGATTCACCAGGTTCGCCTTTTACAATGGGCATGACAACGGCACCTATGTTAGAGAATGGTGTGCAAAAACCTGAGGTCAGGCTAGACCGCCTAATCAGGATCAAGGAGGTCTTAGAGATTGTTCCGGTAGGCAGATCTACTTGGTGGGATGGCGTTCGTTGCGGGCGTTACCCTGCGCCGGTTCATTTAGGTGCAAGGATCACAGCATGGAAGCTTTCCAATGTAGTCGGGCTTGTTAACGGTACTTGGACGGCTTCGGGGGTGGGACAATGAAAAAATACGACCCTACCAACCATAAACCCGTCCTGCTTGCTCTTGGCACAAAACTCCGGCCGGTTTTTGGTGCTACTGTTCAAGAGGTTTCTGAGTTTGGCAATTTGCCAGAAGACGGCACCATGACCCCCGTAACGTCTGCGGTTCAGGAGGTGTCACCATGAACAATGCGTCCCAGAGATTTGAACTGGCAATGAGGAACCAAGGCATAGAGCCAACCACCATGGTGGTTGCCGACGGAAGACTTCACCGCTTCCACGTGAGAGGCGATAAGGCGGGCACGAAAAACGGATGGTATGAGCTTCAAGGTGACTTGGAAGCGGGCGTGTTTGGCTGCTGGAAGCGAGGCATAATGGAGCGATGGAGCCGCAAATCTCCTCAGGCCATGACCACCGGAGAGAAATCCGCTTTCGATGTCAAAATGAAGGAGATAACCCAGCAACATGACAAAGAGCTAGAGCGTGACCATGCCGAATGTCGCAAGAAGGCCGAGGTTATCTGGGAGAGTATCACCAACGAAGGACGCAGAAAACACGCATATCCTCTCCGTAAGGGCATTTGGCCTTACACCGCGAAGCTGGACGAGCATGACAATTTGGTGATCCCTGTCCGCAACATCAATCGGAAGCTTCAAGGGCTCCAGTACATTAAACCTGACGGTAGCAAGAAGTTTTTGTCCGGCACGGCGAAAAAAGGAAATTGCTCCTATCTGGGAAAGAATCCCGGTGTAGCGGAAACAATCATCATCTGTGAGGGGTGGGCTACGGGATGCAGTCTGCACGAGGCAACCGGATTGCCCGTGGTAATCGCCTTTGATGCGGGGAACTTGAAGCCTGTTGCTGAAGCCTGGCGCAGAAAGTTGCCGGAACATAAAATAATCATTGCTGGTGATGATGACCACGGCACCAAGGGGAACCCTGGTCGCACAAAGGCGACTGAGGCGGCACAGGCAGTCAACGGTGTTATGGTGTTCCCGTCTTTTGAGAATGTCACCGGGTATTCAGATTTCAACGATATGCATCAATTGAAAGGCATTGATGCAGTCAATGCCATTATTATAGAGGCATCTTCCATGGCCCCAGAAGATAATGTCGTTGAGGATGATGGCGTCACTTGGTCGGAACCCCTTCTTTTTGGAGATATCGAGGCCCCTGAAATTCCTGCCTCCCTACTACCAAAATCGCTGGGTGGATACTGCCAAGCAGTTGCCAACCATACCCAGACCCCGACAGGATTGGCTGTGATGATGGGATTGGCTACTGTCGCCACCTGTCTCCAAAAGTGTTTTGAGGTATCACCTTACGGTGATGACTATAAGGAACCTCTCAATATCATGACTGTTGTCGGGCTTGAGTCTGGTTCTCGTAAGACCGCCGTAATCAGTGCCATGACTGAACCTCTGATCGCATGGGAGAGCGAACAAGCCGAAGTACTCAAGGAAACAGCCGCGAAGGTGAGCCATGAGCGCGAAATGGTTAAAAAAACCATTGATTCCATAAAGTCCAAGGGAAGTAAGCCCGATTCCACGGAAGAGGACCGAAGGAATGCCATAGCAGAAATCGAGAAACTAGAGGCGTCCATGTCGGTTGAAATAGTCAAACCCCGTTTATTTGTAGACGATGTTACGCCCGAAAGGTTGCAGAGCCTCATGGTGGAACAAGGCGAACGCATGGCAATATTCTCAGACGAGGGCGGACTATTTGAAGTCATCTCTGGACTTTATACTGGTGGAAGTTCTAATATTAATGTTTTTCTCCAAAGCCATGCCGGATCAGCTGTCAGGGTTGAACGCCAGGGAAGGTCGGTTACGCTGAATAAACCGGCTTTGACATTCGGACTGAGCGTGCAACCGGAAGTTATCAGCAGCCTTGCCAGCGGTAATAAAGCCCGTTTCAGGGGCATCGGCATGCTAGCGAGGCTTCTGTATTGCATCCCCAAAAGCACCGTCGGACACCGGGACATCCAAAAACGGCGACCGATTCCAGAAAGTGCCAAACACAACTATCACTTGTTGATATCTCGGGTGCTTTCAATCCGTTCCAAAACTGATGTAAGTGGACGAAAGGTGCCGAGAATTTTGACCCTTACTCCGGAAGCCCTGGAAAAATGGGTGCAATTCAGTCAAGATGTCGAATCAAAACAGGGTCTGTACGGCGAATTCAACTCCATTAAGGATTGGACGGGGAAATTGCCTGGCGCAGTGTTGCGGATTGCCGGGTTATGCCATGTGGTGGAACATGGCAGTAAAATCACGGTCATCAATAAGGACACTATCGAGCGGACGATAAAATTGGCGAAGCTTTTGATTATCCATGCTAAAACGGCTTTTGGCATGATGGGGAGCGACCCGGCGATAGCCGATGCAAAAGCGGTTTTCCAATGGATATGCAGTAATGGGAGCGAAGATTTTCGCCGTGGTGATGTTCACAAGGCTCTCCACGGCAGATTTCAACGGGTAGACCGTCTTAAGTCAGCGCTTAAAGTTTTGAGTGAGCGCCATATCATCAGTGACCCACAGGAATACCACACGGGTCGTAGACCGGCGATCATCTACAGGGTAAACCCCATGGTTCTAAAGTCTATCAATAAATAGCGTTCTTTTTAGGCCGTTATACCCGTAATTTATGGAATTAATGGAACATATAGTCATTGAATCCATTGATTCCATGTAGTGCGGGGACTCGTATTCCTTAGAATCAAGTCCGTCCGAAGGGGTAGCAAACTCAAAATTTGCTACCTCTTTTTTGCATTTCACGGTATCCATCGTATGTCCATCGCCAATCTGCTCCCCTGCCTCCCCCTCGCTTGCCGTACTATTCTTCAGGGTTAAAAAGAAAATATCACCAAGAGCCGAATACGGTTTTTTGTTTGATCCGGCGTGTAATGCCCGTGTGAATGGAATGCCGATGGGGTGTATCTACAGGGTCTTGCGGCCAGTGCTGGATGCCGTTCTGCTGACGATGATATCCATGACGTTGCGGTCTGCTGGAACCTGGGCGTGCTGTTCATGTCGGTGTGAAGTGATTGTCCGTGGACTCTGCTAATTTGTGGGTGACCGTGAGTTCTGTGAGGCAATACCGAACCTACGACGAGGCCATGGGTATGTCCTGTCGCGGGATGATCTAAATCCGCACCGCAAGGCTCCTCACCCCGCCGTAGCGACATGACGTTGGGGTTATTGTCACTATACGGGCCGAATGATGCTCTTGACTGACACAACTAGGCAGGGTAGTGTCGTTGGCAACACGACTGTTGCTGGACGATGTGATGATCGGTAACACGCCTCGGTGTGGCGGTGGTGGCGGTAATGACCGTGGTTATAACGTCGGCCTTTACTTGGCGACCATACATGATACCCTGCTGCAGCCGGATGCTGGTGGTGGTGGCCATCTGAG
>CAIUUR010000243.1 GCA_903902345.1 uncultured Geobacteraceae bacterium
AAATTTTATCCGGATTGCGTACCCTATATTGCCATGATTAAAAAGTTGGGTTATATAACTTCTCATTGCGAGAAGGTTGATGGCAACGCCGTCTGGACGCTGTATAAACGGAATAGGGCCTCAGCTGTGCCGTAACAAGGTGCGGAGCGGACCCACTGTCGGATTAATTCTATCTTGTCACATTCAGTACGTATCCCGCATTCTCCCCCATCCCGACCTTCCCCCGCTGGGGGAAGGAGTAGCCCCTCACCCAGCGGGGGAAGGTTGGGGAGGAGGAATTCCCGTAAAATTAAACTGTGACCATAGTGTTTCAAAGTTGAATTACATATTAAACTTTTCGTTTCAAACGATAACGGGTACAATGTTCCGCCGGATTCCGGGGGTTCGTTGTTCTCGCAGGGCTGTTACGGCTGGTCGGTATTTCGATAACTATGATTTATAGCAAGGAGGAGTGCGGATGAATAATCTGGAAAAGCGGATGGTTGAAGTTCTTGTGGACCTGCGCGAGAATCATCATGTCACCGGGGTGAAGGCGGAGTTCGAGGCGGAAGGGACCAGGATGGAGGAGGCGCTCCGCCTGAAGGATGTCATCTCCAAGGCCGGACTTGAGTTGACGGTGAAGATCGGGGGGTGTGAGGCGCTGCTGGATATGTTCAACGCCCGCGCCATCGGAGTCAAACATCTGGTGGCCCCCATGGTGGAGACACCCTACGCCCTGCACAAGTTTTTGGGAGCAGTGAAACTGGCCTTTCCTCCCGAGGAGCGTGAAGAGGTCGATTTTCTGGTCAATATAGAGACGATCGACGCCTGCCGGAACTTTTCCCGGATGCTGGAGCTCCAGGAGATTGAAGAACTCGACGGTGTCGTCCTGGGGAGAGTGGATCTCACCGGTTCCATGGGGAAAGATCGGGAGTATGTCAACTCGCCGGAGATCCTGGGAATAGCCAGGGATATCTTCTCCCAGGCCAAGGCCAAGGGGCTGGAGTGTGTGGTGGGGGGAGGGGTCTCCAAGGAAACGGTTCCCTTCATCGCTCAGCTTCCGGAAGGTATTGTCGATCGTTATGAGACCCGGAAGGTGATTTTTGAATGTCCCGGGGGACTTGCCGACGGTTATGACAAGGGGATTTTGAAGGCGGTAGGTTTCGAACTGATGTGGCTCAAAAACAAACGTGACTATTACGGTTTCATCTATGCCGAAGACAAGCAGCGGATCGTCATGCTTGAGGCTCGCTACAAGAAGTTGATCGAAGAGGCTGGAGGAAAGTACGAGTGAAGGGGAGAACTGTCCTGATAACCGGAGCTGCCAGGGGGATCGGGCGCGCCGTTGCCGAACTCCTCCGGAGCCGTGGCGCCACGGTACTGGCGCCGTCTCGCCGGGAGATGGATCTCTGTTCCAATGATTCCATTGATACCTATTTGGCGGCACTGGAGGGGGGGGTGGATATTTTGGTGAACAACGCCGGGATCAATCCACTCGCCTCAGCGGGGGAATTTACCGATGGCGATCTCCAGGCAACGCTGCAGGTGAATCTGGTGGCGCCCATGCGGTTGATCCGGCAGCTCTCCCCCGGAATGGCGGAGCGAGGCTACGGAAGGATCGTGAACATTAGCTCCATCTGGAGCGGGGTTTCCAAGCCTCGCCGTTTCGTCTACACTGCGACGAAGTCGGGGATAAACGGTGTGACCCGGGCGCTGGCGGTGGAACTCTCCGGTTCGGGGGTGCTGGTGAATGCCGTGGCGCCCGGCTTCGTGAATACCGAGTTGACGCGAAAAAATATACCGGAGGAAGGATTGCGGGAAATAGCTGCCACCATCCCGATGGGGCGTCTTGCCGAACCGGAAGAGATCGCCGAGATCGTGGCGTTTCTCTGCTCCGCCCGTAACAGCTATATTACCGGACAGACCATCTTTGCCGATGGAGGTTTTTGTTGTCAGTAATTTCGATCCATTCCAACGTTCGAGACTATTCCGTCACGTTTCAGGCTGACGGAAATTTTATTCGCCCCTTCTCACGATTTCCTGAGCGGCTCTTCGTGATTGATGAAAACGTCTGGCGACATCACCGGCACGGAGTTCTGGGGGATATCCCCGAGACGGAGCGGCTCCTGTTCGCCGTCAGCGAGGAGCGAAAAAACCTCAATAGTGTCATGGAGTTGTACGATCAACTCATGAGTAGATCGGCAAAAAAGAACATGACCCTCATCTCCATCGGGGGGGGGATTGTGCAGGATATCACCGGTTTCGTCGCTTCGACACTGTATCGCGGTCTCAACTGGATCTTCGTGCCGACAACACTTCTCGCCCAGGCTGATAGCTGTATCGGCAGCAAGACCTCTCTCAACTACAAGAGCTTCAAGAATGTGGTCGGCACCTTCTATCCTCCGGCTGAAGTGCATATCTACGCTCCCTTTCTGACTACTCTTGACAACGCAGACTTTCTCAGCGGGTTGGGGGAAGTGGTGAAACTTCACATCATGGGTGGGGCAAAATCAACCAAAGAACTCATTGACAGGTTGCCACTTCTGATGCTCCGGGAACCGGAGTCTCTGATGCAGATCATACGCGCATCCCTGGCCATCAAACAGGAGTATATGACAGGGGACGAGTTCGATACGGGGCGTCGCAATCTGCTCAATTACGGACATTGTTTCGGTCACGCCCTGGAGACAGCCAGCGGCTATGCCATTCCTCACGGTCAGGCGGTGGTGATGGGAATGATATTCGCTAATAGCGTATCGGTTAACCGGGGGATGTTGAGACCCGAAACGGGGGAATGGCTGTTACGGGAGTTGTTGCTTACATCTCTTTCCGTGCCGCTGCGTGAAGAGTACTTCGATGCCCGGGAACTGTTGCAATCCATGAAGCAGGATAAGAAGAGGGTCGGTTCCGGGCTGGTCATGGTATTGTTGCGGGATGATTTTTCTCTGGAAAAAATGAACGATTTCAGCGAAGATGAACTCTCGTTGGGGATCGACGGCTTGAGACAACTTTTCGAGTTTCCTGATTGGTGCTAATCTCCGGCTTTTTTCGTTCCTCCCCCTTCAAGGGGGAGGTCAGGAGGGGGAT
>CAIUUR010000244.1 GCA_903902345.1 uncultured Geobacteraceae bacterium
AGGCTACCACTGCGAACCCCTTGCCGTGCTCTCCCGCCCTGGCCGCCTCAATGGCGGCGTTCAAGGCCAGCATATTGGTCTGTCGGGCGATCTCCTCGATGATCGTTATCTTTCCGGCGATCTCACGCATGGCGGCCACGGTTTCGGCCACGGCGCTCCCTCCCGCCTTGGCGTCGTCGGCGGACTTGACGGCGATCTTCTCCGTCTGCTGGGCGTTGTCGGCGCTCTGCCGGATGTTTGCGGTCATCTCCTCCATGGAGGAGGAGGCCTCCTGGGCGGCGGCGGCCTGCGCCGAGGCCCCCTGGGAGAGGTTTTCGGCTCCGGAGCTCATCTCCAGGGAACCGGCCGCCACGTTGTCGGCGGCGGATTTCACCTCCTTCACCACGGTGGCAAGCTGGTTGACCATGGCGATAAGGGCCTTCATCAGCTCGTCGTTGTCCGAGCGCTCTTTCAACTCCACCATCAGGTTCCCCTGGGAGATCTCCCGGGCCCCGGCGGTGATCCGGTGGAGCGCCTGGATCAGGATATTGAGATTGTTTTTGATATCATTGAAGTCGCCGTTGTAGGCGTCGGTGACCAGCGGCGGCATATCCCCCCGGGAGATCCGGTCCACATAGTCGGCGGCCATGTTCAGGGGGACGATGACGGCGTCCAGGGTGTTGTTGAACCCGGTCACGATATTCCGGAAATCACCCTGGTGCCGGGAGGCGTCGGCCCGCACCGCCAGATTGCCGGCAACTGCTGCCCGAACGAGGGTGTGAGTCTCCGATGAGAGGCCGTTGATGCTGTCGATACAGGTGTTCAGGTTGTTCTTGATGTCGTTGAAATCCCCCTGGTAGAGTGCGGTGATCTTCTCGGGAATGGCTCCCCGGGAGATCTGGTCCATGCACGTCGCCGCCATGTTCAGGGGGGTGATGACCGCATCCAGGGTGTCGTTGAACCCCATCACGATCTTCTTGAAGTCCCCCTGATGCCGGGAGGGGTCGGCGCGGTTGGCCAGTTTTCCTTCCACCGCAGTCGTTGCCAGGGTGTCGGTGTCGGCGATGAGCAGGTTGATGGCCTTACTGCAGGTGTTCAGGCTGGTTTTGATGGTGTTGTAATCGCCGTTGTAGCTTTCGATGATTTGGGGGGGAATGTCTCCCCTGGCAATCCGCTCCATATGCTCCGCCGCCATGTTCAGGGGGGTGATGACGGCGTCCAGGGTGTTGTTGAACCCCATGACAATTTTACGGAAATCTCCCTGATGCCGGGAAGGATCGGCGCGATTGGCCAATTTTCCTTCCATGGCGGTTTTCGTCAGGGTATCGACGTCGGTGATGAGCGCATTGATGTTATCGAAGCAGGTGTTAAGGTTGACCTTGATCTCGTTGAACTCCCCATGATAGGTTTCGGTAATTGTCCGGGGGATGTCACCCTTGGAGATCCGGTCCACGGAAGCCGCAGCCATCTTCAGGGGGGTGACGACCGCGTCGAGGGTATTGTTGACCCCAGTGATGATTTTTCGGAACTCTCCCTGGTGTCGGGATGCGTCGGCCCGGGTGGCCAGTTGGCCTGCCAGCGTGGCGGCAACCAGGTAGTCGGTATCGGAGACAAGGGAATTCATGGCGGCGAAGCTTCTATTGAATGACTCCTTCAGCTTGTTGTAGTCCCCTTGGTACTCACGGCTGATATGCTCGCCGATTATGCCGAGGCTCAGATTTTCCAGATGTTCAATGGACCGTTGTAACGGAGCGACCATATTATCCATGGTTTCGTTCAACCCTGCAATGACCTTCCGGAAATCCCCCTGATGCCTGGCGGCGTCGGCTCGATATTCCAGTCGTCCTTCATCGGCGGCCAGGGCGACCCTGTTCGCATCACTGATGAGTTCGTTGATGTTGTCGATGCAGCTGTTGAGATTGACTTTGATTGCGTTGAAGTCGCCGTTATAGTCTTTGGTGATCTTCTCCGGGATGTCACCCTTGGAGATCCTGTCCACATATTCGGCGGCCATGTTCAGCGGGCCGATGACCGCATCCAGGGTGCTATTGAACCCGCCCACTATCTTCCGGAACTCTCCCAGGTGCCGGGAGGCGTCGGCCCGGGACGCCAGATCCCCGTTGACGGCAGTAACGGCCATGTCGTTGGCGTCGGTGACCAGCGCGTTGATATTGTCGATGCAGTTGTTCAGGTTGAGCTTGATCTCGTTGAAGTCGCCGTTGTAGGCATCGGTGATTTTTGGGGGGATGTCCCCCTTGGAGATCCGGTCCACGTACTCCGCAGCCATGTTCAGGGGACCGATGACCGCATCCAGGGTGCCGTTAAAGCCGGCTATGATCTTTCGGAAATCACCTTGATGCCGGGAGGCATCGGCCCGCGTCGCCAAGTTGCCGTTGGTGGCGGCTTGGGCCAGGTGGTTGCCGTCGGTTATAAGGGCGTTGATGTTGTTGATGCAGTTGTTGACGTTGATCTTGATCTCGTTGAAGTCACCATTCATGGCTTCAGTGACCTTGGGAGGAATGTCCCCCTTGGAGATTCGGTCCATGTATTCTGCCGCCACATTCAGGGGGCCGATGACGGCATCCAGGGTGTCATTAAATCCTTCGATAATACTCCGGAACTCCCCCTCATGTTTGGTGGCGTTGGCCCGTGTGGCCAGTTTCCCCGCCACTGCCGCCTGGGAGAGGGTCGTGGTGTCGTCGATGAGGTTCTTAATGGCCTCTACCATCTGTCCCATTGCACCCTGCAGGACGCCGGTCTCATCTGTTGCCGTGGAATCCAGAACCACCGAGGTGTCTCCGGCGGCGATCTTGTTGGCGGCAGCGACGCAGGCCGCCACCGGTTTCGTAATGCTGCGGGTGAGCCTCCAGGCAACGAGACCTACCAGAAGGGTGCCCATCCCCCCCAGGCACATGATAAGTCGGATGGCGACATCGTAGGCGTCGGTGGCCTGTTTCCCCAGTTTTTCAACGGATTTATCCTGGTATTTTGATAAGTTGTCCACGGAGTCGAAATAGGCGGTCTGAAATTTTCTCATATTACCGAGAAGGTGGCTGAACGCTTCTTCTTTTTGGCCGCTTCGGATCAGATCGAGGGCGATCTTTTGTTGCTCACCGTACTGGGCTCGCGCCGCCACCATACTATTGAAGATTGTAAGTCCCGGCTCATTTCTGACGACTTTGGTAAGGTCATCGATGTCTTTGTTGACCTTTTTTTCCGCTTCGATTATCCGGTCGTACTCTTTTTGCCGTATTGCCGTATCATCGGAGAGCAGCATATTCCGGAGGGCACGGGCCACCAGGTTGATCTGCTTGTGCATATCATTGACCAATAACACCTTGGGCCAGCGATTGTGAACCAGTTGATTCACATCATCGTCGATGGTTTTCAGGCGATTCAGTGCGAAGAGTCCCTGGCCGATCATGAGAATGAGGATCAAGCCGAATCCCAAACTCAATCGTGTTCCGATGTTCATCCTCTTCAGCATACGACCTCCTCCGACTTCATTGTAGAGTCATTGTTCTTTTCGCCCCCGTTGCTCATTTCAGCTTTTCCATATTAGAACGTCTCGAACTGATTGTCCAGCTCATCATGAGGGAATGTGGTCGGATCCTGTTCCTCCACGGTACTGCCATCGTTCACGGGATGGCGTTGCCGGTGGTCATTTCGCCGCTCCTGAGGATTGTCGATCCTGAAGAAGGACACCGCTCCCTGGAGTTGCTCCGCCTGGGAGGAGAGCTCTTCGGCGGTGGTAGCCATCTCACCGGCGGCGGAGGCGTTTTGCTGGATCACCAGATCCAATTGCTGGATCGCTTTGTTGATCTGTCCGACGCCGGAGTCCTGCTCTTTACTGGAAGCGTTGATCTCCTGCACCAGTTCCGCGGTCTTCTGGATGTCCGGGAGCATCATCGTCAGCATCCCTCCTGCCCGCTCCGCGATAGCCACACTGGAGGCGGAGAGGTCGGAGATCTCCCGGGCCGCCAGCTGACTTCGTTCCGCCAGTTTGCGTACTTCGGAGGCGACTACGGCAAACCCCTTGCCGTGCTGTCCGGCCCGGGCCGCCTCGATGGCGGCGTTTAGCGCCAACATATTGGTCTGCCGGGCGATCTCTTCCACAATCGTGATCTTCCCCGCGATCTGTTGCATGGCCGCCACGGTCTCCGCCACCGCCTTTCCCCCGGCGATGGCATTCTCGGCGGAGCGTACGGCGATCTTCTCGGTCTGCCGGGCGTTCTCGGCGTTATGCCGGATCGTGGCGGTCATCTGCTCCATGGAGGAGGAGGCGACTTCCGCGGCGGCAGCCTGTTCCGATGCTCCCTGGGAGAGGTTTTCCGCTCCGGAGCTGGTCTCCTGGGAACCGGCGGCGACATTGTCTGCGGCAACCTTTACCTCGCCGACAACGGAGGTGAGCTGTCCGACCATGGCGATGAAGGCCTTCATCAGCTCATCATCAGGGGAGCGCTCCTTCAACTCCACCATCAGGTTCCCCTGAGCCACTTCCCGGGCTCCGGCGGTGATCCGGTTCAGCGCCAGGATGAGATCATTGATGTTATTCTTCACCGCATTGAACTCCCCCTGATAGCTGGCAGTAATGACCGGCGGCATATCACCCCTGGAGATTCGCTCCACATACTGGGCGGTGATGTTAAGGGGACTGATAATGGCGTCCAGGGTGCTGTTGAAGCCTGCCACGATCCTGCCGTACTCTCCCAGGTGTCGGGAGGCATCGGCCCGAAACGCAAGTTTGCCCGCCACCGAGGAGTTCACCAGGGCGCCGGTATCGGTGATCAGGGCATTGACGTTGTCGATGCAGCTGTTGAGATGGAGCTTGATGGTGTTGAAATCGCCGCGGTACGGGTCGGTGATCTTCGGGGGGATCTCTCCCCGGGAGATCCGGTTCACGTAGTCGGCGGCCACGTTCAGGGGGCCGATGACGGCATCCAGGGTGTCGTTTACCCCGTGAACGATCTTCTGAAAATCTCCCCGGTGTTTGCCGGCGTCTGCCCGGATCGTTAACTCCCCCGCTATGGCCCTGTCGGAGAGCATGGAGAAATCCGAGATCAACGTCCGAATAGTCTCCACGACCTGTTTCATCCCCGTCATGAGTTGGCCGATCTCGTCACCGGACGAAACATCCACCTTCACGGTGAGATCTCCGTTGGAAAGGGCGTGAGCCACGGCGACCGCGGCCGTGAGCGGCTTCGTGATGGCGCGGGAGATGAAAAAAGCGCAAACGCCGCTGAACAACAGCAGGAAGGCGCCCAACCCGAACATGAACGTCGCGGTTTTTTTGAGTTCCTCATTGCTGCTGACATCATTCAATGCCAAAAGGATATAGCCGTTCTGCAGGGCGTCATTGGCGGTGAGGTCGATTTTCGCGCCGAGGTACAGCAGGTTATGGTCGCTGGTAACGAAAATCTCCCCTTTCTTGACGGGGGGGTGTTGTGACAGAGCCTTGAGGGGGGCGTTCAGGTTGACGGAGTCGTACCCTTTGGCGCTCTTCCTGGCTGTCACCGTATACTCACCCTTGGGGCCCTGGATAACAACCGCAGCGACACTCAGGTCTATGTCACTGTCTATCAACTGCTTTAGCACTTTTTCGGACTCTTCGCCGATGTTGTACTGCACTGACGCCTTGACGGTTTCTCCGGTGAGGATGGCGAGAGTGGAACCCTTCTCCTTGAGACTCCCCATGATCTCGGTGCTGAAGGACGAGAGTGCGAAGGAGATAAAGAGCGCGGAGAAGGCCAGGGAGATAACGGTGATGCTGATAAGTATCTTCGTGCGAATTTTCAGGTTTCCCCAGAGTCTCATGATGGTATTCCTTATGTACGATGAGAAGTTATTTGTTCAAACCAAAAAAGCTGTTACCTACAGAGTCACAGAGAACAGAGAGAAAAAAAGGGATAAAACGTAGGATCGCGTCCTGCTTGAAATGTCGAGGTATAAGCAGAACTGTGTTAACTCTCACGAAGGCACAAAGGCACGAAGAAAAGCGAATAAAATAATCCAAAAGTTATGAGTGTGACCGATCTAACAGCTTGGGTGATTCACCGCAATAAAAATACCATGCTGACGCCTACAGACTGTCATCCTGAGCGACAGCGAAGGATCTGCTTCCGCTTGATTCAACAGCAGAT
>CAIUUR010000245.1 GCA_903902345.1 uncultured Geobacteraceae bacterium
CAGCCCCGGCTCTTCACCCGGTTCACCGAGGCGTCTCAGAAGCGCGGATCCCGAGGTGAAGGTCTCCACACCATACCCCTGGCTGGCGAGGATCTTGCCGAGATAGCGGAGGATTTCCTCCTCGTCATCGCAGATGAATATATGTGTTGAGGCCATGGGTGAACTTTTCTTCCTGGAGCACAAAGGATAGGTGCGGTGAGAGGGGAACGATGATTTGAAGAACGTGGACAAAATGATACAGGGAGGGGGAGCAGGAATCAAGGAAAAGGTCGGAATATTCCGTTAAATGGTCGCAATTTTTACCCCGATACGTGCTAGTACATCCTGTCGGATTTTTTTGAATTTGCCTTCCGATCTTGCCAGGGTTGGCTAGGGGGGGGGCAAGGAGAAGAGATGTTCTCGGTGAAGAAGGTAACGGTGCTCACACCGCACTACATGAAAAAATTCCGGTGCATTGGTTCCGCGTGCCCGGAAGCCTGTTGCACGGGTTGGAAAATATTCGTGGATGCGGGACCCATGGCCTGCTACCGAAAACTTGAGAAAACCGAACTGAGTGACCTCCTGGAAAAAAGCATCGAAAATCTCTCCATCCCCGAAGCCAAGGGGTTTCCCGGCAGGATTATTCTACGTGAAAACGGGAGATGCCCCTTCCTTGATGACTCCAATCTTTGCCGAATTCATCGCGTTCTGGGGGAAGAATATTTGCCATCGGTATGTGCAACCTATCCGCGCATTGCCAATAAACTGGCGGAAACCTACGAACGTTCGGCATTCATCTCCTGCCCGGAGGTCGCCAGAATTGCGCTGCTGGATCCCGGCCCCATGGAGTTTGACCAGGATGATGAAGATTGTGTCGGCAGGGATCTCGTCAAGTACACCCTGTCGGAAGATGCTGCGGATCGGCTTTGGACGGTGCGGCAATTCATTTTTCCGCTACTGCAAAACCGCACGCTGAAGGTTTGGGAACGCCTGATACTTCTTGGCCTTTTTTGCCGGAAAATTTCCAACGATGAAGTTCAGGTTCAGAGCGTGGTGGATGAGTACGAAGAGGTGATCCTCGATCCGGAAACAAGAAAAGAGTTCAGTCGGATTCCTCTGAACATCTCCTTGCAACTCCGTCTGCTGACCGAAATTGTGTTCCTCCGGAACAGCGTCGAAGCAACGTCTCCCACATATAGCGACTGCTACCAATCATTTCTGCGGGGACTGCAGTATACTCCGTCTATGGAGCCGGCCGAACTGGAAAAAAGCTACCAGCACGCCTACGTCACCTGGTATCAGCCGGTCATGGGGGCCCTGGAGCATATTTTTGAAAATTATCTCGTAAATCTCGCCTTCAGAGGGGTTTTCCCGTACACGGACGGAAAACCCGTATTTGATAATTATATTAAATTTGTGCTGCAGTATTCACTGCTGAAGGTGCTCCTGGTGGGTATTGCCGCCGACGAAGGAGGGCTCAGCGAAAACTCTACGGTAAAATTGATCTTTTCCTTCGCAAAAACCATCGAGCACCACGAAATTTTTTTGGATGCCATCCTGGAAAAACTTCGCCAACAGGGGATGGATGGCATGCCGTTCATGGCAATCCTCCTAAAAAATCACTCCTCATAATGACCTTCATCGATTGTGTGGGCTGTTTGTCTCTCTTGTTTTGTATCATTTTGTCCTGATGCGGGACATTTTGTCCTATCCTCGTGACAGTCTTCACGCTCCAATCCCTCCCTTTCTTTTTCCCCACGATGGCAGAAAGCTGCTAACTACCCTATTTAAAAAGAGATATCGCACGTGCTTGGCTAATTGAGTCCTCTTCTCCCTGTTGGCACTTCTCTTGCTTAATGAGTGCGTTGGGAATTTTGCGGGAGGCGCCATGAAAAATATCGATGACCTGTGGAAGAGCGGGGTAACCCGGAGGGATTTTGTCAAGACCTGTGTGACGGTTTCGGCCATGCTGGGGCTGCCGTTCGGTATGGTCAGCAAGGTAGCGGCTGCGGCCCGGAATGCCGATGGAAGGCCGGCCGTTATCTGGCTCCATTTTCAGGAGTGCACCGGTTGCTCCGAGTCACTCCTCCGCTCATCCCACCCTTCGGTGGCCAGCCTGATTCTGGACATGATTTCTCTGGATTATCACGAGACCCTCATGGCCGGCTCCGGGCACCAGGCCGAGAAGGCGCTGAACGATTCCATGGCCGCCAACAAGGGAAAGTACATCCTGGTGGTGGAGGGGGGAATTCCCACCAAGGATAACGGCATTTACTGCAAGGTGGCCGGCAAGACCGCCCTGGAATCGCTCCGTACGGCAGCGGAGGGGGCTGTCGCCATCATTCCCATCGGGACTTGCGCCAGCTACGGCGGCATCCAGTCGGTGGGTCCCAACCCCACCGGGGCGGTGGGAGTACGCGATATCATCAAGGACAAGCCGATCATCAACATCCCCGGTTGTCCCCCCAATCCCTACAACTTCCTCTCCACCGTGCTCTATTACCTGACCTTCAAGAAGCTTCCCGACCTGGATCAGTTGGGACGCCCCACATTCGCCTACGGCCGGAGGATTCACGAGCACTGCGAACGCCGCCCCCACTTCGACGCCGGACGTTTTTCCAAGGCTTTCGGCGACCCGACCCACGCCGAGGGGTACTGCCTCTACAAGCTGGGGTGCAAGGGGCCGGCAACCTACGCCAACTGTTCGGTTACCCGTTTCAATGACGGCGTGGCCTGGCCGGTGGGGATCGGTCACCCCTGCATCGGCTGTACCGAGCCGGAGATCCTCTTCAAAACCGCCATTGCCGACAAGGTCCAGATTCACGAGCCGACCCCCTTCGACAGCTATGCTCCGGTGGATCTTAAGGATAAGGGGAAGGGGGCGGATCCGCTCACCACCGGCGTCATCGGCCTGGCCGCCGGTACCGCCATCGGGGCCGGCATCATGTTGGCAAAGAGACTCCCCGACGCGCCGGAAAAGGGGGACGATCATGGCAAGACCGAGTAGAAGACAGTTTCTCAAGGTCATGGGGATCACCGGCGCCGCGCTCCTGGCGGGGAGGAGCAGTGCCGACGCCTCGGAGGAGCCGGTTCAGAACTATGACAACACGCTGGGGATGCTCTACGATGCCACGAAATGTGTCGGGTGCAAGGCCTGTATGTCGGCCTGCAAGAGGGTCAATAGCGACTACGGCAGCCTTGCCTATGAAAAGGCCGACTTCGACAAGGACGGTCTGTGGGATGCCCCCAAGGATCTTTCGGGGAGCACCCGCACCCTGATCAAGCTCTTCAAGGAAAGCGACAAGCAGTGGTCCTACGTGAAGTATTCCTGTATGCACTGCCATAAGCCCTCCTGCGTCTCGGTCTGCCCGGTGAGCGCCATGACCCGGGACAAGATCGCCGGCACCGTGGATTACAACAAGAACGCCTGCATCGGCTGCCGCTACTGTCAGATCGCCTGCGCCTTCAATATTCCCAAGTTCCAGTGGGATAAGGCCATTCCCCAGATTGTCAAGTGTGATCTCTGCAAGAATACCAACCTGATCAAGAAAGGGATCACCGGTTGCGCCGAGACCTGTCCCACCGGCGCCATCACCTTCGGCAAGCGGAAAGATCTGTTGGCGGAGGCCCACAAGCGGCTCCAGGAACATCCGGGGAAGTATATCAATCAAGTCTACGGCGAGAAGGAGGTGGGTGGAACCAATCACCTCTACCTGGCGGCCATGCCCTTCAACAAACTGGGGCTCCCCGTTCTCAAGGAAGAGCCTCCGGCCGAATTCTCCGAGAAGATCCAGCATACCATCTACAAGGGGTTCATTGCCCCGGTGGCACTCTACAGCACCCTCTGTTTCATTGCAGTGAAGAACATGAAGAAACAGGACGACGGTCAGGGGAAACAGAGCGGCAGCGGGAAGAAGAAGGGGGATGACTGATGGGACACGATGAATATCAGAGATATGATGCGAAGATCCTGACACCGTCGTTTATCGTCCTCCTGGCCCTGACCCTCATCGGATTTTTCCTCATCGGAGTCCGTTTTGTCAAGGGGATCGGCGCGGTCTCCAATATGAGCGACGGCTACCCTTGGGGGATCTGGATCACCTACGATGTGGCCACGGGGACGGCCATCGCCTGTGGCGGCTATGCCATGGCGATCCTGATCTACATCAGGAACCATATGCGCTATCACCCCATGATCCGTTCGGCAATCCTTACCAGTATGTTCGGCTACGGGTTGGCCGGTTTCTCGGTCATGGTGGACGTGGGGCGCCCCTGGAACGCCTACAACTTCTTCATCCCTTCCAAATGGCAGGCCAATTCGGCCATGTTCGAGGTTGCCCTCTGCGTCATGGCCTACACCACGGTGCTTCTGCTGGAATTCATGCCGGCGATCCTGACCTATCTGGAGAAGACCGATTGGCATACCCTGCAGGCGCTCATGGATCGGCTGCACAAGTATACGGGGATCAATCGCCCCCAGCGGATGGACGAACGGCTGGAGTCGGTAAAAGATCTGGCTGCCTGGCTCCACCCGCGGCTGGATAAGGTCCTGATCTTTGTCATCGTCCTGGGGATTACCCTCCCCACCATGCACCAGTCGTCCCTGGGGTCGCTGCTGCTCATCGCCTCCACCAAGCTGCATCCCCTCTGGCATACCGGGTTCCTCCCGCTGTTGTTCCTTATCAACTGCATGTTTATCGGCTACTCCATCGCCATCCTGGAGTCCATCATCTCTTGCTACGCCTTCCGGCGCCCCTTCGAGCTTCATGAACTCACCGGATTGGCGCGGATCATCCCCTGGCTGACGGTCATCTGGCTGACGGTGGTCATCGGCGACCTGGCCTGGCGGAAGCAGTTGGGGGCGGCGCTCTCCCTGGATTTCTACTCCCGCTTCTTCCTCCTGGAGTTCTGTCTGGTGGCCGGGGGATCACTGCTGCTCTTCAGCGGGAGAAAACGCTCCTCCATCCGCTGGCTCTTTGTTTCGGCGGCCCTCATCGTTCTGGGGGGGGCGCTCTACCGCTTCAATGTTTACCTCATCGGTTTCAATCCGGGGAAGGGGTGGCACTATTTCCCGGCGTTGGCGGAGTTGATGATCACGGTGGGGATCGTGGCCTTCGAAATTCTCGGCTACCAGGTGTTGGTCAAGATCCTCCCGGTGCTCCCGCGGTTGCATACGCGTGGGCAGCTGGATGCGGGCAAGGCATAACAAACATTCATATCCACGAAGGACACGAAGAAACACGAAGTAAACAAAGGCTGCAGGTTAGTTTTTATACCATCTGATTCAGTTCTTCGTGTCCCTTAGTGTCCTTCGTGGATCCGACTCTTTTGTAGATTATTCCGGAGGTAACCCCATGGCTCGCATCACTCTCGACCCCATCACCCGCATCGAAGGGCACCTGCGCATCGACGTGGAAGTCAACGGCGGCGCCGTCACCAACGCCTGGTCTTCGGCCCAGATGTGGCGCGGTATTGAAACCATCCTCAAGGGGCGTCCCCCCCAGGATGCCTGGATCTATGCCCAGCGCTTCTGCGGTGTCTGCACCACCGTTCACGCCATCTCCTCCATCCGCTCGGTGGAGAACGCTCTCAAGGTGGAGGTTCCGCTGAACGCCCAGTACATGCGCAATATTATCATGGCGCAGCACTCGGTGCAGGATCATATTGTCCATTTTTATCACCTCTGTGCCCTGGACTGGGTGGATGTGGTCTCGGCCCTCAGCGCCGATCCCAGGAAAACGGCCCAATTAGCGCAGAGCATCTCCGATTGGCCGGGTAACAGCGAGACCGAGTTCAGAGCGGTACAGTCCAAGCTGAAAGCCTTTGTGGGAACCGGGCGTCTGGGGATCTTTTCTTCCGGCTATTGGGGACATCCGGCCATGAAACTTCCCCCCGAGGCTAACCTCATGGCGGTGGCCCACTATCTCAAGGCTCTGGACTACCAGCGTAAGGCAGCCCAGGCGGTGGCGATTCTGGGGGGGAAGAACCCGCATATCCAGAATCTCTGCGTGGGGGGGGTGGCCACGGCGCTGAACATGGAAAACCTGGCAACCATCAACATGGAGCGGATTGCCATGCTGCGGTCTCTCATGGAGGAGACCCGGGATTTCGTCCAGAAGGTCTACTA
>CAIUUR010000246.1 GCA_903902345.1 uncultured Geobacteraceae bacterium
CAAGTGTTTTTTGGAGCGGGAAACGGGATTCGAACCCGCGACTTCAACCTTGGCAAGGTTGCACTCTACCACTGAGTTAGTCCCGCGCTGCAAGTCCCGTGTTTATATCAAAACTCGGATTCCGAGTCAACCCAATTTTTCATTTGCACGAAAAAAATCATCCTAGAAAAACAGTCCACCACGGAAACACGGAGACACGGAGAATAATATGAAGTGGTTTCATGTAGTTACACTGTAGTGACTTCTAAACCTGGTCGAACCTTTTGGGTTAAAGCCGGGAATCAGATTTTCTCACGCTTTTCCTCCGTGTCTCCGTGCCTCTGTGGTTCATCTGCCGTTTTCTGGTTCACAGGTCTGGTTCGAAACGAAGAATCAGCTCTCTCGACCGGCAGGGAATGAGCGCCGGATCAAAATGTTCCCTCCCCCACTCCAGAATCTCCCGGCAGGAAGCACCGGCGATTTCCGCCGGTACCTGTTGGCCCAGAAACTCCAGGGAGGCGACGATGAGACGGCCGCCATCACGTGCCAGGTGACGGCCCTGAGCCAGGGAAACGGCACAGTCACGCTTGCTCAGTTTGCCCCCTCCGGAACCAGTGACCAGGGGAAGATGAGCATACCGTGGGGTGGGAATTCCGAGAAGACGCTGGAGATGAATCTGCCGGGGGGTGGATGACAGGAGATCTCCCCCCCGGACGACCTGATTCACCCCCATGGCGGCGTCGTCCACCACTACGGCAAGCTGGTAGGCAAAGGGACCATCCTTGCGCCGGATGACGAAATCACCGCAGGCGTGAAGAAGGTTCTGCTTGTACTCCCCCATAACGGCGTCGGTAAAGACGATCTCCTCATTGTCAACCCGAACCCGAAGAGCCCGCTCTCCCCTCCCCTCCTGCAGTCCCTCCCGGCAGATCCCCGGATAGGGCGGGCCATCTTCGCCGGGATGGGGTGCGGATGCGCTCCGGGCCAGTTCGGCCCGTGAGCAACCGCAGGGGTAAAGGAGTCCCTTCCCCCTCAGCTCCCGGCAGGCGTTCTCATACTCCTCCGTCCGTCGGCTCTGCCAGACCACCGGGCCGTCCCACTGGAGTCCCAGCACCTCCAGGGTCCGAAGAATATCGTCGGCCATGCCGGGGATAATCCGGGGTGAATCCAGATCATCCATCCGGAGCAGCCAGCGGCCGCCGATGGATCGGGCAAAGAGCCAACTCCCCACCGCCGCCACCAGTGAACCGAGATGGAGCGGTCCGGTGGGGGATGGGGCGAAACGGCCGGTAGTGACAGGTGGAGGTAAAGGTAGAGGTAGAGGCAACCTGTTTATCACCCAAGGAACGAACAGCAGTAATCGGAGACCTTCGACACCTTCATGGTGAAGGAGCTGTTGGCGGGAACCTCAAAGGCTTCCCCTCCGACAACGGTACGCCAGCTGCTATCTCCGGCAAGCTGCAGCTCCAGCTCTCCGGCAAGAATCTCCATGAGTTCGGCGGCGGCCGTGTTGAAGGTGTACTCTCCCGGCAGCATGATCCCCAGAGTCTTCTTTTCACCGCTGGGAAAAAGAACGGTGCGGCTGGTTACGGCGCCATCGAAATAGACGTTTGCTTCCCTCACCACCGTGACATTGTTGAATTCGGACATTGGAATCTCCATGATAGGTTGTATAAAGCTCAACGTGGTAGCAAAAAAATAATAACCAGCACACGGATTTTCACGGATAAAACGGATCAAGGCGGATCAAACAAAACAAGCCTTTGATTTAAACCAAAAAAAAATGGATCCGCCTTTATCCGTCAAGATCCGTATCATCCGTGTGCCGGTTTTGACTCGTATGACGTAAAGAAACCCCGGAGAGGTGTACTTCCTCTCCGAGGTTCCGGTTTTCAGCGCCCGCGCCTGGCCTTACTTCACCGCACCCACCATGAGCTGGGTGATCAGTTTCGTGAAGTGCAACGGATCCTTGATGGGGGACCCTTCCGTGAGGAGCGCCTGATCCAACAGGAGTTCGCCGTAATCGGTCAGGCGGGGATCCTCCTTGTCCTTCTCGTACAGTTCGGCAAGAACGGTGATGAGGGGATGATCCGGGTTCAGCTCCAAAATCCGCTTGGATTCGGGAACATCCTGGTTCATCGCCTTGAGAATCCGCTCCATGTTGGCGTTCATCCCATAGTCGTCAGCCACCAGACAGCAAGCGCTGTCGGTAAGACGGGCGGAGAACCGGACCTCTTTCACGCTCTCTGCCAGCTTCTCCGAGAAAAATTCCAGGAGCCCCTTGTGCTGTTTTCCCTGCTCTTCTTTCTTCTCCTCCAACAGCTTCCGCTCTTCTTCGGTCCCCAGCTCCAGATCGCCACGATCCACGGCCTTCAGTTTCTTGCCGTCGTACTCGGTGAGGGCCTGGGCAACCCACTCGTCCACGGGGTCCAGGAGGAAAAAAACTTCGTACCCCTTCTTCTTGAAGATCTCCAGATGGGGGGATTTCTCCACCAGCGACCGGGAGGTGCCGGTAATGAAGTAGATCTCACTCTGCCCCTCGGGCATCCGTTCCACGTACTCTTTCAAGGAAACCAGCTGACCGGCTTCCTTGGTGGAGCTTTCGAAGAGGACCAGTTCCTGGAGTTTCTCCTTGTTGGCATGGTCGAAGTGAAGCCCTTCCTTCAGCACCGGACCAAACTCCTTGAAGAACTTCAGGTACTGCTCGTTCTCCTTCTCCTTCATTTCCGAGAGGGTGGAGAGGATTTTCCCCACCAGGCTCTTCTCGATCCTTTTCAGCTGCACATCTTCCTGGAGGATCTCACGGGAAACGTTCAGCGGCAGGTCGCTGGAGTCCACTACCCCCTTGACAAAGCGGAGGTAATCCGGGATCAGGTGCTCGCAATTGTCGGTGATGAAGACCCGCTTGACATAGAGTTGTACCCCCTTCTTGTGCTCACGGAAGAAGAGGTCAAAGGGTCGGTGCGACGGGAGATAGAGGATGGAGCGAAATTCGCTGGTACCCTCGGCGGAGTAATGGATGGTCTTCAGCGGTTTGTCGTAGTCGTGGGAGATATGCTTGTAGAACTCTTCGTACTCCTCTTCGGTGATCTCACTCTTGGGGCGGGTCCAGATCGCCTTCATGGAGTTGAGGGTCTCTTCCTCGATCTTCGTAATCTTCTCGGCATCCTCGATGGGTTTGCCGTCGATACCCCGGGGGGACTCCTCACGGGTGATGTCCATGACGATGGGATCCTGGACATAGTCGGAGTACTTCTTGATGATGGAGCGGATCTTCCACTCGTCCAGATACTCCTTCATCTCATCCTTCAGATACAGGATGACGTCGGTGCCGCGGCTCTCCTTGACACACTCCTCCACCGTATAGCTGCCGTCGCCGGTGGACTCCCAGCGGCAACCGGCGCCCTTGTCACCGGCGGTGCGGGTCTCGATGACAACCTTGTCCGCCACCATGAAGGACGAGTAGAAACCAACACCGAATTGACCAATGAGTTCGGGATTATCCTGAACCTGCTTGCTCTTCAGGTTCTCCAGGTAGGCGCGGGTGCCGGAGCGGGCGATGGTACCGATATTCTCTTCCACCTGCCCGATGGTCATCCCGATGCCATTGTCACGGAGAGTCAGGGTGCCGGCACCCTTGTCGGGGATCAGTTTGATCTTCCACTCGGCGTTCCCTTCCAGAAGCGACTCGTTGGAATGGGCCTCGAACCGGACCTTGTCGATGGCGTCGGAGGCGTTGGAGATCAATTCGCGCAGAAAAATGTCTTTGTTGGAATAGAGGGAGTGGATGACCAGGTCCAGCAACTGCTGTACCTCGGTCTCGAACTTCTTGGTGGTCTTGCTCATGGATACGGTGCTCCTTGGGGGTGATGTACTGACGAGTACCACAGTAATCACCCTGACTCCGGATTTCAAGGAGGAACGTGCATTTTTTTAGGGATCGACGAATCATTTTCGGAGTATAGTACCGGTCGCCGTAGACTATCACCCCCAAGGAGCCTCCCCATGAACGATCTTGACCGCCTGTGCATCACCACCATCAGGACTTTGGCCATGGACGCCGTGCAGCAGGCCAACTCCGGCCACCCCGGCGCCCCCATGGGGATGGCGTCACTGGGGTATACTCTCTGGACTCGCCGGCTTCGACATAATCCGTCAAATCCCGCGTGGTTCAACCGTGACCGGTTCATCCTCTCCAACGGCCATGCCTCCATGCTCCTCTACGCCCTCCTCCATCTCACCGGTTACGACCTGACCCTGGACGATCTGCGTAATTTTCGCCAGTGGGGGAGCAGGACGCCGGGGCATCCGGAATATGGCCATACGCCGGGAGTTGAGACCACCACCGGTCCACTGGGTCAGGGTTTCGCCAACGGGGTGGGCATGGCTCTGGCCGAGGCGCATCTGGGGGCACGGTTCAACCGGCCGGGATTTCCTCTGGTGGATCACGACACCTACCTGTTCTGCGGCGACGGCGACCTGATGGAGGGGGTTGCCTACGAAGCAGCCTCCCTGGCGGGGCACCTTGCTCTGGGAAAACTGATCTGTATCTATGACGACAACAAGATTACCATTGAGGGGAGCACGGAGTTAGCCTTTTCCGAGGACGTGGCCGGCAGGTTCCGGGCCTCCGGCTGGCACGTCCAGGATCTGGGTGATGCTGCCGACGACCTGGATGTGGTGACCGCGGCCATCGACACCGCCCGGGAGGAGCGGACCAAGCCCTCCCTCATCATCGTCAGGACCCATATCGGTTACGGCTCCCCCCACCGCCAGGACAGCAGCTCCGCCCACGGCGAACCACTGGGGTTGGAGGAGGTCCGGCTCACCAAATTGGGGTACGGCTGGCCGGAAGATAGTTCATTCCTCGTCCCCCGGGAGGTCTCCGAAAAGATGCTGACCGTCCGGAACAGGGGAGAAGCTCTGGAGTCGTCGTGGCAGAAGCTGGAGGAAGGGTATCGCCAAAAATTTCCCGAACTGGCCCGGCAGTTTGTGGCGTCCCTGGACGGGACGCTCCCTGATGGATGGGTAGAAGCGCTCCCCACCTTCGTCCCGGGCGATGGCCCCTTGGCCACCCGCGCCGCCTCGGGAACAGTGCTCAATGCCGCCGCCCGGGCGGTGCCCTGGCTTCTGGGGGGAAGCGCCGACCTCTCCCCCTCCACCAAGACCACCATCAACGGCTCCCCCACCATCTCCCGGGGAAACTACGCAGGACGCAACATCGCCTGGGGAGTGCGGGAACATGCCATGACCTCCTGCTCCAACGGCCTGGCTCTTCACGGTGGGGTGCGCCCCTATGCCTCCACTTTTTTTATCTTCACCGACTACGCACGACCGGCCATGAGGCTGGCGGCACTCATGAAACTCCCCATAATCTACCTCATGACCCACGACTCCCTGGGGGTTGGAGAGGACGGCCCCACCCACCAGCCGGTGGAACAGCTCGCCTCGTTGAGGGCCATGCCGGGAATGACGGTCATCCGTCCGGGAGATGCCACGGAAACGACCGCTGCCTGGCAGGTCGCCCTGACCCGCCGGGGACCGACAACCCTGGCCCTCACCCGCCAGAACCTCCCGGTCCTGGATCGAACCATCCTCGCTCCGGCGAAGGGACTCCTCCAGGGGGGGTACATCCTGGCGCGGGAAGCGGGGGAGATACCGGTACTGATCATCATAGCCACCGGTTCCGAGATCCACCTGGCCCTGGCCGCCAGGCAAGTACTCGCGGTGGGTGGCGTCGATGTCCGTGTGGTCAGCATGCCCTCCTGGGAGCTGTTCCGGGAACAGCCGGTGGAGTATCGAAATATGGTCCTCCCCCCGACGATAAAACGGAGGGTCGCCATGGAACTGGGTTCCCCCCAGGGGTGGCACGAGTGGGTGGGAGGGGAAGGGATAGTCATCGGCGTGGAGCAATTCGGGGCCAGCGCCCCGGCGGGAATCCTGCTTGCCCGATACGGCTTCACGGTGGAAAATCTGGTAAACAAGGCGAAGGAGCTTACCACCCCCAACCCCTCCTAAAATAGGAGGGGAGCACAACCACCCCCCGAAAATTCTTTACAATCCGGTGTGATTCATTTATTGTTCGAAGATTAATCTCCAGCAGGACAAGGCGGACATGGCAGTATCCCACATACAGAGTATTCGCAATTTTTCCATTATCGCCCACATCGACCACGGTAAGTCTACCCTGGCGGATCGGCTCATGGAATACACCGGCGCCGTCTCCGACCGGGAAAAACAGGATCAGTTTCTGGACAAGATGGACCTGGAGCGGGAACGGGGGATCACCATCAAAGCCCAGACCGTCCGACTCAGTTATCCGGCCGATGACGGAAACACCTATATCCTCAACCTCATCGATACCCCCGGACACGTGGACTTTACCTACGAGGTCTCCCGCTCCCTCTCCGCCTGCGAAGGGGGACTCCTGGTGGTGGACGCCTCCCAGGGGGTGGAAGCCCAGACCCTGGCCAACGTTTATCTGGCCCTGGATATCAATCTGGAGGTCTTTCCGGTCCTCAACAAGATCGACCTCCCCGCCGCCGAACCGGAACGGGTGCGCCACGAGATCGAGGAGATCATCGGCATCGACGCCCACGACGCGGTTCTGGCCTCGGCCAAGTCCGGCATCGGCATCAAGGAGATCCTGGAACAGATTGTCCGGAAGATCCCCCACCCCGTGGGAGACCCGGCCAAACCGCTAAAGGCGCTTCTCTTCGACTCCTGGTACGACCAGTATCAGGGGGTCATCATCCTGGTCAGGATCATCGATGGAGTCCTGAAAAAGGGGGACAAGATCCTCCTCATGTCCAACAAAAAAAGCTATGAGGCGTTGAAGGTGGGGGTCTTTGCCCCGGTCATGGTGGAGCGGAGCGAGCTCTCCGCCGGCGAAGTAGGCTTCGTCATCGCCGGGATCAAGGATGTAGCAGACGCCAAAATCGGCGATACCGTTACCCTGTTCCATAAACCGTGCGAAAAGCCGCTGGAGGGGTTCAAGGAGGTAAAGCCCATGGTCTTCTCCGGGCTCTACCCCATCGACACGGCCCAGTATGAGCAACTCCGGGACGCCCTGGCCAAGCTGAAGCTCAACGATTACTCTTTCTCCTACGAACCGGAGACCTCCCTGGCCCTGGGGTTCGGCTTCCGCTGCGGCTTTCTGGGACTCCTCCATATGGAGATCATCCAGGAGCGACTGGAGCGGGAGTTCAATCTGGATCTCATCACCACCGCTCCCACGGTAGTCTACCGGGTTCACAAGAGCAACGGTGAACTGTTCACCATCGAGAGCGCCACCCAGCTCCCGTCGCCAGGGGTCATCGACTACGTGGAAGAGCCGTTCATCCTCGCCTCCATCCATGTTCCCAATGAATTCGTAGGTGGGGTCCTGGCCCTCTGCGAGGAAAAGCGTGGCACCCAGCGGGAGATCAAGTACCTTACCCCCTCGCGGGTCATGGTTGTCTATGAACTCCCCCTCAACGAGGTGGTGCTGGATTTCTACGACCGGCTGAAATCCCTCACCAAGGGATATGCATCACTGGATTACGAGCATCTGGACTACCGTCGCAGCGACCTGATCCGGCTGGACATCCTCATCAACGGCGAGAGTGTGGACGCACTTTCTCTCATCATCCACCGGGAGAAGGCCTACTACCGGGGACGGGAACTGGCAGCCAAGATGAAGGAGCTCATCCCTCGGCAGATGTTCGAGGTGGCCATCCAGGCGGCCATCGGCGCCAAGGTCATCGCCCGGGAGACGGTAAAAGCCCTCCGGAAGGATGTTCTGGCCAAATGCTACGGCGGCGACATCTCCCGCAAGCGGAAGCTCCTGGAAAAGCAGAAGGAAGGAAAGAAACGGATGAAAAACGTGGGGAACGTGGAGCTGCCGCAGGAGGCGTTCCTGGCGATCCTTCGAGTGGAAGAATGAAAACAGTCAACCTTAACCTCAATCTAAGGACTTAGCTTTATGGCAGCAGAGAACGCAAACGGAGCGGGGACCCCCGCTCAGCCCGGAAAAAAGCATATCGTCAGGGAATATGCCGAGTCGATCATCGTCGCCGTCATCCTGGCGCTGGTGATCCGGACCCTGGTGGTCCAGGCCTTCAAGATCCCCTCCGGCTCCATGGAGGATACGCTGGCCATCGGCGATCACATCCTCGTGAACAAGTTCGTCTACGGGATGAAGATCCCCCTGGTGGAGAAGAAATTCTTCAAGATGCGTGATCCCCGACGGGGAGATGTCATCGTCTTCGAGTATCCCGAGGATGCCAGTAAGGATTTCATCAAGCGGGTCATCGGCACCCCCGGCGATACCGTGGAGGTGAAGGATAAGCGGGTCTATGTGAACGGCGAACTCTACGATAATCCCCACGAGGTGCACAAGGAGAAGGATCTCTTCCCCAGGGAGCAGAACCCGCGGGACAACATGGGGCCGGTAAAAGTTCCTGCGGATTCTTACTTCATGATGGGAGACAACCGGGACCGTTCCTACGACAGCCGCTTCTGGGGTTTCGTCAAGGGGGACAAGGTGAAGGGATTGGCCTTCATTAAATACTGGTCGTGGGATAACGAGCACTTCCGGGTCAGATGGCGCAGTATCGGCTCGTTGATCAACTAAAACAGACCACCGATGAGCAGACGCTTCTATATCATTCCCGGCGCCATCATTCTCTTCATCCTCTTCTTCACCGTCTTCGGAGAGAGGGGGGTCCTGCATATCCATCACCTGACCCAGGAAAAGGAAGATATCCAGAAAAGGGCCCTCCAGATCAAGGAGGAGAATGAGCAACTCCGACGGGAGATCGAGGCGCTGAAGTCTGACCGGCGGTATCTGGAGAGCATCGCCCGGAAGGAATTCGGGCTGGTGCGCCCCAATGAAATCATCTACCAGTTTGCGACCAAGAGTGCCGCGGGACAGAAACCTCCCGTCACCCCACCCCACAGCTCCTCTCACCGCTGAAACTGAGCAGCCAGGCACCAGGAGTAACATATCATGATCTTTTCAGAAGCGGAACGCGCCGCCGTCTATAAAGCTATCCATACCCGACGTGACGTACGAGGAGAATTCCGGCCGGAGCCGATACCGGAGGAGATCCTGTCGCGGATTCTGACTGCGGCGCACCATGCGCCCAGTGTCGGCTTCATGCAGCCCTGGGATTTTATCGTCGTCAGGGATCCCAAGGTCAAGCAGGAGATCAAGGAGGGGTTCCAGGTCGCCCACAACGAAGCCGCAGAGCAGTTTGAGGGAGAGAAGCGGGCAACCTATCAGTCGTTGAAGCTGGAGGGGATCACCGAGGCCCCCCTGGGAATCTGCATCACCTGCGACCCGTCCCGTCATGGCCCCGTTGTCATCGGTCGTACGGCCAATCCGGAAATGGATCTCTACTCCTCCGTCTGCGCGGTACAGAACCTCTGGCTGGCGGCGCGGGCCGAAAATCTGGGGGTCGGCTGGGTCAGCATCATCCATCACCAAGCGCTGCGTGCGGCTCTGGGAATCCCACAGGAGATCGTCCCCATTGCCTACCTCTGCGTTGGCTATGTGACGCAGTTCCATGAAAAACCCGAACTGGAGAGCATCGGTTGGCTCCCCCGCGTTCCCCTGGATGCGCTGGTGCACCATGACCGGTGGGAAAGCCCGCTCTGAAGAGGGCCCCGCTTCCCGCGGAAATCCGGTTATCTTCACGGTAGGTAGAGTCCCGTATCGACAGGAGCCGCGGCTTCTGTTATGATTTCTCTCATTCGACAATCGTACCACCAGCCCCCGAGGAGATACCCGGTATGAGCAGTTCCAGCGGCGTCCAATGCTGCGCCATCTGCGCGTGGCGTGAAAACTGTGCCAAAAAATTCTGCGTATCCGACGGTGGGGCCCACTGCCCGGATTTCTGTAGGGATATATCCATAAAACTCCCTCTGCCGCAGCAGGATGGAGGGGACAAGCCATGAGGGAACAACTCCGAGAACTGGTCCGGCAAGCCCTGGAGTGCTGTTATGCCGACAATTCACTGACACCGGGTGAGATCCCTCCCTACGTGGTGGAAGTCCCTTCCCAGGATGGTCACGGCGATTTTGCCTCCAACGTCGCCATGACCCTGGCCCGTTCCCAGAAGCGCTCCCCCCGGGCCGTTGCCCAGGCGCTGGTGGCCAACCTTCCCCAGGGAACCGGTATCCTGCATCGGGTTGAGATCGCCGGCCCCGGGTTTATCAATTTTTTCCTGCAGGACGCAGCCTGGCAGGTTACCTTGTCTGAGATTGAGATCCAGGGAGCCGATTATGGCAAATCCAACGCCGGAGAGGGGAAAAAGGTGCAGGTGGAGTTCGTCAGCGCCAACCCCACCGGTCCGCTCCATATCGGCCACGGCCGGGGAGCCGCCATCGGCGATACGCTCTGTCGGCTCCTTGCCGCCACAGGGTGGGATGTCACCCGGGAATTTTACTACAACGATGCCGGGGCGCAGATCGCCAACCTGGCCCTTTCGGTGCAGGCCCGCTGTCTCGGCATACAGGCGGATGATCCCCGTTGGCCCGCCAACGGCTATCAGGGAGAGTATATCCGGGACGTGGCCCGTGCCTATCTGGCGGGAGAGACGGTGGAGGCCGATGATCGACAGGTCACGGCGGCGAGAGATACCGACGATCTGGATGCCATCCGGGAATTCAGCGTGGCGTCCCTCCGTCGGGAACAGGACCAGGATCTCACCGCCTTCGACGTCCGGTTCGACGTCTATTCCCTGGAATCGGAGCTGTATAGCAGCGGCAGGGTGGATCGGGCGGTGAAACGGATGGTGGAAAAGAACCATACCTACGAGCAGGATAACGCTCTCTGGCTCCGGACCACCGATTTCGGCGACGACAAGGACCGGGTGATGCGTAAGGCTGACGGGAGTTACACCTACTTCGTCCCCGATGTTGCCTATCACCTGGACAAATGGGAGCGGGGGTTCGTCCGGGTGGTCAACGAACAGGGAGCCGATCATCACAGCACGGTAACCCGGGTTCGGGCCGGTCTTCAGGCGCTGGATGCGGGAGTACCCCTGGGGTGGCCAGAGTATGTACTCCATCAGATGGTGACAGTCATGCGGGGGGGTGAAGAGGTCAAGATCTCCAAACGGGCAGGAAGCTACGTCACCCTGCGGGACCTCATCGACGAGGTCGGGCGTGACGCCACCCGCTTCTTCTTCGTCATGCGGAGACCGGACTCCCAACTGGTCTTCGACATCGACCTGGCCAAGCAGCAGACTCTGGACAACCCGGTATACTATGTTCAATATGCCCATGCCAGGATCAAGAGCATCTTCGCCAACGCGGCAGAGAAGGGGTTCACTCCCCCCCGTTTTCGGGACGCAGCGGTGGCCCGCCTGGAGACACCGGAGGAACTGGCGCTCATCAGGTTATTGGCGGCCTTCCCGGAGACAGTGGCCGGAGCGGCGGCTTTCTTCGAACCACACCGGATAACCGGCTATCTTCAGGAACTTGCAGGGCTTTTTCACGGTTTTTACAATAAGAACCGGGTCATTACCGAGGATGCGGCTCTCACCGGCGCTCGACTTTTCCTCCTTGCCTGCGTGGCGACGACACTGAAAAACGGAGTGGGAATGCTCGGCATCTCCGCTCCCGAATCCATGTAAAAAGAGACGGACCATGAAGGACTATAGCCAACGACGACCGGTGAACAGCACCATCAGCATAAACCGCCCCAAGAAGCAGGGGATGGCGCGCTACTTCGTCCTCACTCTTGTGGGAGGCCTCCTGGCGGGATTCGGTATCGGCCTGGCCAGCGGCTGGGTACTGTTCAAACCGACCCGTCAGCAGTTGAATGCGCTGCAGGCCTCAGCCGAAAGGGGAGCAGCCCAGCCTGCACCTGCCGCCACCCCACCCCCTAAACCGACGCCGGGCCCCGCCCCCGTACCCGTTGACCCCGGCTTTTCCTTCTACAAGACCCTTCCTTCGGGAAAAGCGGTTCTGGGCACCGGCTTGAACCCCGCCAAACCGGAAGATCCGGTGCAGGCCCAACCCCCTCCCCGTCCCGTTGCCAGCCCCACACCGACGCCGCGCCCACAGCAACCGGCGGCCAGGATCCCCTCGCTCCCCACACCCCCACCCGTGGAGCATCGGGACGGCATCCCCGGGGAGAGATCGGCAGTGAAGGCTCCTACTCTGACCGCATCTCCCCCACCCGCTCCCTCCCCCTCCGGAGCGGATCAGGCTCGCAAGGCTCAATCCAAGGGGAAATATGTGGTTCAAGTGGCCTCCTACCAATCAAAGAACGATGCCGAGGCGGTGAAGGAACGGTTGATTGAAAACGGATTGTCGGCCTACATCGTAGAGTGGGTCCTCAAGGAAAAGGGAACCATGTACCGTGTCAGGGTAGGCAGACATCTTGAGTTGTCCGCCGCCGAGGAACTAGCGGCCAAGGCAGGAAAGAACGCCATCCCCGTCATGGAATAGCACTCCGACAAAGGACTCACCCATGAATATTCTTGTCACCGGCGGCGCCGGATTCATCGGTTCCCACCTCTGCCAGCGACTCCTGACGCTGGGTCACGCGATTACGATCGTGGACAACTTTAACGACTTTTACGACCCCACCCTGAAACGACGCAACATTTCGGAGATTCAGGGTACAAGCAGCTCCCTGGGGGGAAAACTGCTCCTGCAGGAGGGGGATATCCGGGATCTGTCGTTTCTGGAGTCGGTATTCCGGGAAGGTGAGCCGGAGGCGGTGATCCATCTGGCGGCCATGGCGGGGGTTCGCCCCTCCATCGAGCGCCCGGCACTCTATGCCGAAGTCAATCTGGGGGGTACCCTCAACCTCCTGGAAGCCTCGCGGAGCGCCGGTGTCCGGCGTTTCCTCTTCGCCTCAAGTTCTTCGGTGTACGGCAATAATCCCAAGGTTCCCTTTGCGGAATCCGACCCGGTTGACACCCCCATCTCTCCCTATGCAGCCACAAAAAAGGGGGGGGAACTCCTCTGCCACAGCTGGCACCACCTCTACGGAATCTCCGTGGCATGTCTTCGGTTTTTCACGGTTTACGGGCCTCGCCAGCGCCCTGATCTTGCCATCAACAAGTTCGCCCGGATGATCAGCTCCGGCAAAAGCCTCCCCATCTATGGCGACGGAAGCAGCAGTCGTGACTATACCTACATCGACGACATCGTGCAGGGTGTTGTCAAGGCGCTGGAGTGGACGTCTGATCCATACCCCAAGTTCGACATCTTCAACCTGGGGGGATCCCATCCGGTGACGCTGCAGCGGTTGGTGGAAATGTTGGAGCAAGCTCTGGGACTACCGGCCCGGCGGGAGGAGTTCCCCATGCAGGCCGGCGACGTGGAGAGAACCTACGCCGATCTGACCAAATCCTCCGCCATACTGGGGTATGAACCGGCAACGTCCATCGAAGAGGGGATCGCCCGCTTTGTGACGTGGTTTCGTGAAAGCAGGGAAAAACGTGGTGGAACTACACCTTGTCTTCCCATTTAAAGCCGCTCCGCTTGATGCTGATAACCTTGCCGTTCTCATCCTCAAGGCGCAGATTGATCTTTTCATGAAACTGTTTGCGGATCGCCCTCCGCTTCGCGTCGGTCAACCTCCTGGCCGTAAAGGTGTACGTTTCGCTGTCGGTGGTAAAGGCCATGGTATCCGATTGGCATAAAACATAGGTTATCTTCAAGATATTACCCCCTTATACGCTGCTCAAAGCAGAATCCACCTCAGACTTTTTGACCCGCTTCTATTCTTCCGCTTGCACATTCGATTCCACTGCCTACGGCCTGCCCCATCAGAATTAACCGGCGAAACTACTACGGTTACTCTTATCTGCCCAAAAAATCAACTCCAAACGAAGCTGTCACCTGACGGACCGATACTGATCCGCACTAATCGTGATAGTCCAACTACGTTAATATTAAATTACACATTTAAATCAACCGGCATGATAAATATACTCCCATTGTTAACTGCCAAGCAGCACTACAGGGAGGCACAACAACAGCTGGAGAGCATGGCAAAGGGAGAGCTGTCCCGGGAGATCCCCCTGCGGCATCACAACGAAATTAGCGCCATGCTCCGGAGTATGAGTACACTTCAGGAATCAGTCAAGATGCTGGCGGCGGACACCGGCATATTGATCGGAGCGGCGGTGAACGGAAACCTCTCCACCAGAGCTGACCCCGACAGACATCAGGGAGATTTCCGGAACATTGTGGGGACTTCAACGAGATCAAGAACAGCCTCAACAGGTGTATCGATGCCGTTAACCTTCTGACAAGCGACGCCGGAACCCTGGTTCGGTCCGCCGTTGCCGGAGAGCTGGCCACCCGGGTCGATGTCACCCGTCATCAGGGAGAGTACAAAACGATCATGGAGGGGGTAAACGCCACTCTGGACGCAATTATCGTCCCTCTGAATATGGCCGCCCAGTATCTGGAACGGATCTCCCGAGCAGGAGACCGGGGCGGGACAGATCAACAGAGCAATTCAAGAGCTGGATCAGGTGATCCAGCAGAACGCCTCCGCCGCCGAGGAGATGGCCTCCACCGCCGGAGAACTGTCGTCCCAAGCCGAACTGCTCCAGGGAACTATAGCCTTTTTCAAGATCGATAAGGTGTCGGTATCTCTCTGTTCCCGGCAGGAATTCCCGGTAGCCGACGCGTTACCCGAAGCACCGACGGAAAAAACTGCTACCATGGGAAAGAGTGACGCTGCGGCCAGATCGGTGGTCGGCCAGGAACTGCTGATGATGTCGGATCGGGACATTGACTTCCCCTTCGATTCAGTTCAATCTAAACCGGCGTTCAAACCACATCTCGTTACCTGATTGCTCCTGATCTTTTGCCGTGGCTCCCCCTTGATACTTCTGATATACTGCGAAGAGTCCGAGGAGCCATAATGAAGGAATATCTCCACCGTTTTTCCCTCTATCTGAGCACGGAACGAAACGTTTCACCCCATACGGTGACTGCCTATCTCAACGACCTGGAGCAGTTCACCCATTTTCTCGCGTCGGGAGTTTCACCACCGTCCCACCCGGAAGGGGTTACTCACCTGGATATCCGCCGCTACCTGGCCCACCTTCACGGGGAGCTAAAAAAGAGCAGCATCGGCCGAAAACTGGCGTCGGTTCGTGCCTGGTTCCGGTACCTGCTACGAGAAGGAATCGTTACCAGGAACCCGGCAGAGTTGATAGCCACTCCGAAGAAGGAACAGCGGGCGCCGTTCCACCTCACCATCGACGAAATCACCGCACTGGTGGAAGCCCCCGGGAAATCTACTCTTCTCCCCCTGCGGGATCGGGCGATCCTGGAGACCCTCTACTCCTGCGGTATCCGGTTGTCGGAACTCACCGGGCTGTCGGTGCAGGACGTCGACCTGGAGGGACGTGTTGTCCGGGTCCTGGGAAAGGGGAACAAGGAACGGATCGTCCCCCTGGGACGCAAGGCAGCGGTTGCCGTCATCGACTATCTGACGGCTCGTCATAACCCACCCGGGTACGCCCCCTTCCTCATCAACGCCCGGGGAGGGGGACTCACCGGACGGAGCGTGG
>CAIUUR010000247.1 GCA_903902345.1 uncultured Geobacteraceae bacterium
ACAATGGCGTAAATTATGGTCATTCCAGCCTGCCCCCAACTCCCCATCAAGACGTGGCTCCATGCACCTGCTGGGGATGGAGAAGCTGAGCAGAAAATGGTTGGACACGCTGCCATTCAGTTGAAGTATGCTCTGCTTGCCATAACTCAAAGTTCTTCTGTAAGTTAAGCCAAAAAATAGGCGTAGTATCAAGCGCACGGGACAAACGAAGCGCCATATCGGGTGTTATCGCGCCTCTTGCATTGACTATTTTGGACAATGTTTTTCTCGACACGCCAAGCATCAACGCCATATCATTAACAGTAATTGATAGAGGTATCAAGTAATCTTCTTTTATGATTTTCCCTGGGTGCGTTGGTTGTCTTTCCATTTTTCTCATAATGTCACCTCTTAGTGATAATCATCGTAATCGATAACGTATGCATCGCCATCTATGAACTCGAAAAAAATTCTCCAATTACCGGATACATTTACAGCATAGTGGTCTTTTTTATCTCCTTGAAGTTTGTGCAAATTCGATCCTGGATAATTCATATCCAGTATTTCATCTGCGGCATTCAATCGGTCAAGAATTCTCTCAAGCCTAGCCGCTTGGTCAGGCTTAATGCCCTTCTTCTTCCCCGTATAGAAATATTCCTCAAGACCTTTATGCTTAAATGATTTAATCATGCGCAAATAGTAACCCTAAAGGTTACACCTGTCAAGTGGTAGGTCGAGTCAGGCAAGAACCGTAACCCAATATTTTAGAGATGTCGGGTTACACGATGAGGCAGCTAACCCGACCTACGACTGCTTTTCATGAAACAAACAGAACAAGCGATCACTTTCGCCCCCCGCTTCCCGGCTTTCACCGTTGACAATCTTACCCGGTAATGCTACGAAACCCGAACTTAGCGCATTTATCCCTGACCAATTTCATACAACGAGGTATCGCCATGAACACGACCAACTCTTCCGCACTCTTCGCCCGCGCCAAGGAGCTGATCCCCGGCGGGGTCAACAGCCCGGTGCGCGCCTTCCGCTCCGTGGGAGCCGACCCCCTCTTCATCACCAAGGCTGCCGGCTGCCGGATCACCGACGCCGACGACAATGAATTCATCGACTACGTCGGCTCCTGGGGCCCCATGATCCTGGGGCATTGCCGACCGGAAATCGTCAAAGCGGTGCAGGATGCGGCGGCCAGCGGCAGCAGCTTCGGCGCCCCCACCCAGTTGGAGATCACCCTGGCGGAGATGGTCATCGCCGCCGTCCCCTCCATCGAAATGGTCCGGATGGTCTCCTCCGGCACCGAGGCGACCATGAGCGCCATCCGGCTGGCCCGGGGGTACACCGGCCGGGACAATATCCTCAAGTTCTCCGGTTGCTACCACGGTCACGCCGATTCACTGTTGGTGAAGGCCGGCTCCGGCGCCGCCACCTTCGGGGTCCCCGACTCCCCCGGCGTCCCCAAGGATTTTGCAAAACATACCCTCACCGCCCGCTTTAATGACCTGGAATCGGTGCGGGCCCTCTTTGCCGAGAACAGCGGATCCATTGCCTGTATCATCGTGGAACCGGTGGCGGGGAACATGGGGACCGTCCCCCCTGCCGAAGGGTTTCTGGAAGGGCTGCGCGAAATCTGCACCCAGGAAGGGGCCATCCTGATCTTCGACGAAGTCATGTCCGGCTTCCGGGTCTCCTACGGCGGAGCACAGGAGTTATACGGGGTCACCCCCGACATGACGACCCTGGGTAAGATCATCGGCGGCGGTCTCCCGGTGGGAGCCTTCGGCGGCAAGAAAGAAATCATGGCCCAGCTCTCCCCCTCCGGCGGCGTCTATCAGGCAGGAACCCTCTCCGGCAACCCCCTGGCAATGTCGGCAGGTATCGCCACCCTGAAGCTCCTGCAACAGCCCGGCTTTTACGCCGATCTGGAGGCGAAGAGCGCCTACCTGGCAAGCGGCATCGCCGGGGCGGCCAAAGATGCTGGTTATCCCTTGTATTCCACCCGGGTGGGGAGTATGTTCTGCGCCTTCTTCACGGGGGGCCAGGTGCGGGACTGGGACAGTGCCGCACTCTGCGACACCAAGGCCTTCGCCAACTATTTCCTCTCCATGCTGAACGACGGGATCTATCTGGCCCCTTCACAGTTCGAGACCGCCTTCGTCTCCATCGCCCATACAGAAGCGGAGATGGACAAAACCATAGCCGCGGCCCGGAAGGCGTTCAAGGGGCTGTAGAATAAAACATTTATCCACGAAGGACACGAAGATACACGAAGAAATTCAAAACCTGGACTACAGGCCCAAAAAGGTGAGACTATATGGTTTACTTCGTGTCTCTTCGTGAACTTCGTGGATATATGCCGCTGTCTGGTTCACAGGTTATCTTATGAGTATCGTAACCGGAAATCTTCTTGCCGACCTCCCCGATGCCTCTCTGGGGGAGGTATTCCAGCCCCTCCTGGAGCAGGACGGAGTCAGGATCGAACGGATCGTCTCCCACGGTCAGGCGACGCCGGAAGGGGAATGGTATGATCAGGGGTGTGACGAGTGGGTGCTGCTTCTTTCAGGGAGCGCCAGGCTCCTCATTGAGGGGGAAACAGAACCGCGGGTGCTTGCCAACGGTGACCATCTGCTCCTCCCCGCCGGCTGTCGCCACCGAGTGGAGTGGACCGATCCCGGCAGACCCACGATATGGCTGGCGGTGCATTTTGGTCCAGGGATCTGATTATAGTAAGAGGCGATCTATTGCCGCGATGATTTCAGTGCGATGAGCAAGAGCGGAGCCGAGCGGGCGTCCGAGGAGCGAACGGGGAACAGCTGTTATTTCCGCTGTAGAGAGGTAATATTCCGTTCCGTTGACCGGTAGAAGGGGATTGAGCACGCTTGCTCCGGTAAAAGAGCGTTTTTCTACGAGAGGGATGACAACGCAGGTAGTCAGAGCTTCAACAAACCTTCCTTGAATTTCTACCGGATAAGGTGCCTGCTTGCTGGTGCGCGGACCAGGGTTTCGGTACAGATCAAACTGAGCCATCAGAGTAATAGCCCGATATCTTCGGAAAGAGTGCCTCGTTCGGCGATCATGGCATTGTAGGAGTCAAAGGCGGCGCTGTTTTGTTCTTTCCAGCGGATAAGTGCCCTCTCGGCAAGGTAGTTAATCATAGTTTGTTCCAGCAACTGGGAAAGATTGCCACGTTCAGCGCGGACTCTACTGATCAGGTCGCTGTTGGCTGTCAAATTAACTGCTCGCCGGGGTGCTTGATTATCGTAGGAAAATTGCATAAATCACCTCCATAGCGTGTGCACATTTACTATAATGCGCACAGTCATGCGCGTCAACCATTTAACTCGTGCCCCAGAAGGGTAGCGAGAGGAGAGCGCGGGCATGCAAAAAGGATGAAGGAGCGGTACGGAGTCTGATTACAACAGCAACCGATCGATTGCCGCGATGATTTCCGTGCTGTACAGAAATCGTTGCGTGTTTTCGAAACATAATGGTCTCACATATTGGCTTGTCATCCTGAGCGACGCGAAGGATCTGCTTTTCAAACAGAAGCAGATTCTTCACTTGCTTCGACTTCGCTCAGCACAAGTCGTTCAGGATGACAACCAACACTTTCAATTGCAACCCGCACGCTCCGCAACACTCCCCCACTCCCAACTTTCGTGTCTTGCCGGCAAGGCATCCTGTATTTCCAACGCCAGACTTTTCATTTAACTGTGCCCGACCAACCACTCTCTTTTTCTCCCGCACTACCTGTTTATCCCTCTACGGCTATGGGCATATAAACCCTTCTGGCCAGCGTAACTTCCTGATGTACGCTGTGCTGGCCGCATCGTCAGGGAACATTTCGACGAAACCATGGTAGGTATGAGGGCAGTCACAGCCAGCTACCAAAGGTATAATAGGTTCCATGGCAAGCTTCCCCAGAATAATATCCATGGAGAAAGTATACCCGAGGGGACTCTACCCGACTACCCCACGTAGCTAATTATGCACCATGTGTCGCGTCACGTCCTTGGTTTTTTTTCTTGAACGGTCGCAAGGCTGACCGGCCTGTCTTCTGGGCCGGTCCAGCCGCTGGTTGGAAATTTCGGTTTATCGTCTCTCGGTTATAAAAAAGGGGAATGGAGGGTTGGTCCCTCATCCCCTTTCATAGACCTGTCCCGGTTTCGCCTGCCCCTCGCAGCAACTCCAATGTCAAAGTTATTGAAATTCTTGAGTAAGTAAAGAACTTAAGTACGTCCCCCTCGATCCCCCTCGACCTAAGCTTTAGGCTGCTTGAGCGGGCGAAAAAGGACCGAAAGGTGAGTGCGGCTTTGGAACAGGTCAGGGATTTGTTGATTATTGAGCCCTGACCCCTCTGCCGTGCGGACATCCTGTCAGTAATCAAGCGGCTGTAGCGCTTGAAAAGCCTTTGATGACATGACAATGATTCAAAGATGACACCGCTCAAACGCGGGCAGGATGCCCGCTCTCCCTGGAAAAGCTGATCGACAGATTTTCCAGGGG
>CAIUUR010000248.1 GCA_903902345.1 uncultured Geobacteraceae bacterium
AAAACCAAGAAAACACTTCTTCAGTCTTTTGGTTGAACCCGGAATCCTTTTGTTTTTGACTCTCTCCGCGTCCTCCGCGCCTCCGCGTGCCACAGCCATATGGGGTGAACCATGAAAGAGCTTGATGACATAACCGGTTCCATCGTGGATGCGGCGATGAAAATTCATATTGATCTTGGTCCAGGACTGCTGGAATCGGTCTATGAGGTGGTGCTGGCCAAGGCTCTGCAAAAGCGTGGTTTTCAGGTTGAACGTCAAAAAGTGATCCGCTTTGAATACGATGGAATCGTGTTTGAAGAGGGATTTCGAGCCGACCTGTTGGTTGAAAGTCAGGTCATCATTGAACTGAAATCCGTAGAGAAACTCATTCCTGTACACAGCAAACAGCTTCTGACCTACCTACGATTGATGAACTTGTCCGTGGGCTTTCTTATAAATTTCGGGGGGGCAACCCTGTCGGAAGGACTTCACCGCATTGTCAACAAACTTCCAGCTGCAGCCTCTCCCTCACTCCGCGTGAACCAAAACGAGGTATGTCCGTGAACGAAACCGAAACCCGCGCCGAACATATTGACCCCGCTCTTGCTGCTGCAGGCTGGGGTGTGGTGGAAGGGAGCCGGATCCGGCGCGAATACCCTATTACCCAGGGACGCATCGAAGGGCATGGCAGGCGGGGGAAGGCGCTCAAGGCCGACTATGTGTTGGAATACCGCAACACCAAACTGGCGGTGGTGGAGGCCAAGGCGTGGGACAAGCCACTGACGGAAGGGGTCGGTCAGGCCAAGGAGTACGCCGCCAAGCTGACGGTTCGCTTCACCTACGCCACCAACGGTCAGGGAATCTACGGTATCGACATGGAGAGCGGTGTCGAGGGTGAATTGGCCCAGTACCCGACCCCGGAAGAGTTGTGGCAGCTGACTTTTGCTCTGCAGAACGCCTGGCGGAACCGCTTTGCCGCAGTGCCGTTCCCCGACAAGAGCGGTTCGTGGCAGATCCGTTTCTACCAGGAGATCGCGGTGAACAACGTGCTGGAGAGAATCGTCTCGGGCGTGGACCGGATACTGCTGACCCTGGCCACGGGCACCGGCAAGACGTCTATTGCCTTTCAAATCGCCTGGAAGCTGTTCCAGAGTCGCTGGAACCTCATCGACTGGCGCTTCGACAAGCTCAGCGACCACGGCGAACCATCACGCCGGCCACGCATACTGTTCCTGGCTGACCGCAACTCCCTGGCGAACCAGGCGTACAACGATTTCACCTCATTCAGCGCCTTTTCCGATGACGCTCTGGTACGAATCGAGCCGGATGAAATCCGCAAGAAGAAAAAGGTTCCCAAGAACGGCAGCGTTTTCTTCACCATCTTCCAGACCTTCGCTTCGACAGGCTCAGCGACCGGAGCTTCGACAGGCTCAGCGACCGGAGCTTCGACAGGCTCAGCGACCGGAGCTTCGACAGGCTCAGCGACCGGAGCTTCGACAGGCTCAGCGACACGGCATTCAGCAGAACTTCGGATAGATACAGCGAGATATTTTGAAGAAATTACCGTAATTGACGATGCTTACGGATATATGTACATACTCGAATGTGCAGATGGGAGTCTCTACACCGGTAGTACAAAAGACCTGCGAATACGTATGGAACAGCACAATTCGCACGAAGGTGCCAAACACACGAAGGCTCGATTGCCCGTTAGGCTTATTTATTACGAGATATTTGCCAGGATTGACGAGGCATTCGCACGAGAGAAACAGGTTCAAGGTTGGAGCAGAGTAAAAAAAGTAGCCATGATTGAAGGCGACCTCGATCTATTGATTCAATTATCACACAACAAATCAGTCGCTAAACTTGCCGTGTCGGTCCCTGCGCCCTTCGACCATACTCAGGGCAGGCATATCAAATCGGTCCCTGAGCCTGTCGAAGGGTATTTCGGCGAGTATCCTCCTGACTTCTTCGACCTCATCGTTATCGACGAATGCCACCGTGGTGGCGCCAACGACGAAGGAAGCTGGCGCGGCATCCTGGAGTACTTCGCACCAGCCGTGCAGCTCGGCCTCACCGCCACCCCCAAGCGGAAGGAGAACGCCGATACCTACGCCTACTTCGGCGAACCGGCCTACATCTACTCCCTGAAGGAGGGGATCAACGACGGCTTCCTGACCCCCTTCAAGGTGAAGCAGATTTCCACCACGCTGGACGAGTACATCTACACCGCCGACGACAGTGTCATGGAAGGTGAAGTCGAGTTCGGCAAGCTCTACAAGGAGAGCGACTTCAATAAGATCATTGAGATCAAGGAGCGGGAGAAGAAACGGGTTGAAATCTTCATGTCGCTCATTGATCAGCGGGAAAAGGGTCTGGTCTTCTGCGCGACCCAGGATCACGCCCTGGCAGTACGCGACCTCATCAACCAGACCAAGAAGAGCCGTGAACCGGACTATTGCCAGCGGGTGACGGCCAACGATGGCGCTCTGGGGGAGAAGCACCTGCGGGACTTCCAGGACAACGAAAAGACTCTTCCCACGATCCTGACAACCTCCCAGAAACTCTCCACCGGTGTGGATGCCCGGAACATCCGCAACATCGGCCTCATGCGCGAAGTTAATTCCATGATCGAGTTCAAGCAGATCATCGGGCGGGGAACGCGGCTCTTCGAAGGGAAGGAATACTTCACCATCTACGACTTCGTGAATGCTCATCATCACTTCGCCGATCCGGAATGGGATGGTGAACCAATGGAGCCTGATGAGTGCAAGAAATGCGGTGAATACCCCTGCATCTGCGAAAAGAGGCCGCCACAGCCCTGTCCGGTATGCGGAGAGCGCCCCTGTGTCTGCCATAAGCCTGGACCTGACCCCTGCGAGAAATGCGGTCAACGCCCCTGCGTCTGCACGAAGAAGGCGAAAGTGAAACTGGCTGACGGCAAGGAACGGAACATTCAGCATATGGTGGCAACAAGCTACTGGCACCCGGACGGCACCCCCATGTCGGCCCAGCAGTTCATGGAGGCGCTCTTCGGCAAACTCCCCGGCTTCTTCAAGAACGAGGAAGAGCTGCGAACCCTCTGGAGCCGACCGGATACCCGACGGAAGCTGTTGGAGGGACTGGCCGAGAAGGGGTTCGGCAAGGAGCAGTTGGCGGAGATGCAGAAGATCATCGCCGCCGAGAAGAGCGACCTGTTCGATGTGCTGGCTCATGTGGCCTACGCCCTGGCCCCACTCAGCCGTGAGGAACGGGCGGCAAAGGCCAGGATCATCATCACCCAGCACTTCAGCAGCAAGTTGCAGGTCTTCCTCGACTTCGTCCTGGCCCACTACGTCACCGTGGGGGTGGAAGAGCTGGACCAAGCCAAACTGACCCCGCTCCTGCGGCTGAAGTATCGCGACTCCATATCGGATGCCGTGGCCGACCTGGGGAAACCGGAGCTGATCGGGCAGGTGTTTGCCGGGTTTCAGCAGTATCTGTATCAGCAGCAGGCAGTGGGGTGATGCAGGTTTATGCAGGAAGTAATCTATGGGAGTTCCGGGGACAGTATATTCAATTGACATCTTCATTACCTGTATTCTTCCCGGAATAGTTTTGTATACTGTCTCCGGAATACCCCTTGAGGGTCTGACCCCACCAGGCTCTTCCCATGTGCCGGTTTTTTGTTAAAAGAGCGGGGGGAGGGTTGGCGGGAATTTAAAAGGAGTTCATCATGCAGATAGCTAATCCCATATACGATGTGGTCTTCAAATATCTAATGGAAGATGCGAAGATAGCCAAGTTATTGATCTCCTCAATAATTGGTGAGGAAATTGAAACCCTTGAATTTCGTCCGCAGGAATTTACCGCTGATATCGATAAGGGGAGAATTGAGGGGAGATTTGGCCTGTTGACGGTTTATCGCCTGGATTTTAGCGCCACAATTAAAACCGGTGATGGTCTGAAACAGGTTTTGATCGAGATCCAAAAAGCAAAATTCGCCACTGACATCATGCGTTTCAGGGGTTATCTGGGGAGCCAGTGCAGCAATAAAAACAATACAAAAATAGAGACGATCAACAACCATTCAAGGCGAATCGGGATACCGATCATCGGCATATACTTTTTGGGGCATAAGCTCGACAACACCGATGCTTCAATAATCGGCGTCAACCGCAGCTATAAGGATCTGGTGACTGGTGAGCTATTAAAAGAAAAAGAGAGTTTTATCGAGAGTCTGACACATGACAGCTATGTGATCCAGATTCCGAGTCTGG
>CAIUUR010000249.1 GCA_903902345.1 uncultured Geobacteraceae bacterium
ATATCGTGATAGTCACGATATTTCGTCAAGTGGGCGCCTGGTGGGGATGCCGAGTTTTTTCATCCGGGAATAGAGGGTGTTGGGATGGATACCGAGGATGCCGGCCGCGCCCCTGGCGCCATGCACTCGTCCGTTGGTGGAGTTCAGGATATCCGAGATATGACGGTATTCCAGCTGTTGCAACGACAAATCCCCCTGGCCGGCCTGCGGTTGAGGCGAGGGGAGGCATAGTTGCAACCTGTCGTCATGGCTGAAGATAAGAGCATTCTCCACGACGTTGCGTAACTCCCTCACATTGCCCGGCCATGAGTACTGCTGGAGCGCCGCCATCTCCCGGGGGGGGATGATTGTGATACTTTTGCCCATCCTGGCGCCCAAATCATGGACGAAGGACCAGACCAGTTGCGGTATGTCTTCTGTTCGTTCCCGGAGCGGCGGGAGGATCAAGGGGAAGACGCTGAGACGGTAATAAAGGTCCCCCCGGAAGCGCCCCTGGCGCACCTCTTCGGCCAGGTTTCGATTGGTGGCGGCAATGATCCGGACATCCGTCTTCAAAACCTTGGGACTTCCCACACGGGAGAATTCCCCTTCCTGTATGACCCTCAACAGTTTTGCCTGGGCTTCCAGGGAGAGTTCACCGATCTCGTCGAGAAAGAGAGTCGCCCTGTCCGCCAGTTCAAAATGGCCGATCTGCCGTTCCTGGGCGCCGGTAAACGCCCCCCGCTCATGGCCGAACAGCTCATTTTCCAGGAGAGTGGCCGGAATAGCCGCGCAACTGAGTTTGTACAGGTTCCGCTCGCTCCGTCTGCTTTGCTGATGAAGATATCGGGCGAGTAGTTCCTTCCCCGTTCCGGTTTCTCCCTGCACCAGCACGGTGGAATCGGTCTTGGCGATGAGCTTCGCCTGAGCCAGAATCTGTTTCATGGACTGACTGGCGGTAACTACCTCCCTTGATTCCTGCTTGTCCCTGATTTCGGCTCGAAGATAACTGTTTTCCCGGTCGGCCTGCTGCTTGAGCGTACTGATTTCTTCCAGCTGTCTTTCCCGTTCCTGCTCAAGACGGGTCCGCTCCGAAATATCCAATCCGATGCCGCCGATGTAGCGGTTGCCGCTGCTGTCGCTGAAGGGAAACTTCGTACTTAACCAGTAACAGGTAGCGCCGTCCGGGGTCAGGTTTTTTTCAGTGAAGACCTGGGGGGTTCCCGCCGCCAGAACCGCAAGATCGTTTTTGCGTAACTCCCGGGCAATTTCATGGGGCCAGAGTTCGGTGTCACTCTTGCCGGATATCTCCCTACTCCTGACCTGGAATCGTTGCTCAAACGACTTGTTCAGGTAAACATATCGCCCCTCTTCGTCCTTGATCCAGGCGATGGTGGGGCTCTGGTCCATGAAGAGGCGAAACCGCTCCTCGCTTTCCTGGAGCGCCCCTTCCATGCGATGGAGTTGTTCCTCGCGACCGGTAATATCCTCCATCGTGCAGAGAAGGTGCGGATTTTGCCCGGACTCCATTGTCACGGAGGTCATGGTCATGCTGACCCACACCTCCCTGTCGTCCGGACGGCGATAGCGCCTGTTCGTACGGAAGCCGGAGATCTCCCTGCAGTTTATCAGGGCCG
>CAIUUR010000250.1 GCA_903902345.1 uncultured Geobacteraceae bacterium
ATGCGGGCGGAGATGCTGGGTGGGAGCTTCCGTCTGAAAACGAAGCCCGACAGGGGAACCATAATTTATCTTGTAATTCCCAGGGAGGGGGGCGATGCCGATTAACGTACTCATTGCCGACGATCACACCATCGTGAGAGTCGGTCTCCGGAAAATTCTCGAGACCCAGAGTGAGATCGTCGTCACCGGGGAAGCAGCGGATGGTGCTGAAGCGATAATCCTCTGCGGTCAGGTTCCCTGCGACGTCATCATCATGGACATTGCCATGCCCGGACTCAACGGCATCGATGCCCTGCGACAGATCCGGGCAACCATGCCGCAGGTCAGATGCATCATCCTCTCCATGTATGACGATACCGAGCATGTTTACCGCGCTTTTCAGGCGGGAGCCTCCGGCTATCTCCTCAAGGGGATGGCGGGAGATGAGGTCATTGCCGCCATCCGGGGGGTCATGGGGGGGGATACCTACCTGGGGAAGGGGGTCGAACCGTTGCTGCAGGGCGGACAGAGCTCCCCGGAAAATCCCCTGGATGGTCTCAGCCAGCGGGAGAAAGAGGTGCTGAAACTGGTCGTGGAGGGAAAATCCAGCATGGAGATAGCCCGGCTCCTTGCCCTGGCCGACAACACCCCCGATGTGTATCGGAGCAGGATCATGAAGAAGCTCGGGCTGAAGAATACCGCCTCACTGGTCAAGTTCGCCATTCAGCACGGGATTACGGTTCTGGCGTGAGCCGGCCGGCCGCTGCGGGGGGAGTGTCGTTGAAAAACAGGTGTTGAAACGGTCATCGTTGATGGCTTATACTGGCGCGCCGTAGGTACCTTGACTATTTTCGCGGGAGAGACTGTGCCGGAAGAGAATTCACCCCTTCAGAGTATCATTCATGGTCGTATCCGGGCAGAGGGGCGCATCTCCTTTGCCGACTACATGGCCGCCTCTCTCTACGAGCCGGGGCTTGGTTACTACACCTCGCCGGGGCGAAAGGTGGGGGCCGAGGGGGATTTTTACACCAGCAGCAATGTCCATGCGCTCTTCGGTCGACTCCTCGCCCGGGAGATCGTCCGGATGGATGAACTGCTGGGGGGACCGGAACGCTTTGACCTGGTGGAGGTGGGAGGTGGGAACGGTCGGCTGGCCAGGGATATCCTGGATTATCTCTGTACCGAGGCCCCCGCTACCTATGCCCGTACGGCCTGCCGACTGGTGGAGGCAGAACCGACACTCCGGAGCATCCAGGAACAGATGTTGGGGCCGCATACTCCCCGGACCACCTGGAATAGTCCCGGGGAGCTTTCCTCCGGGGAGCTTTCTCTTGTCGGCTGCGTCTATTCCAATGAGTTGATCGACTCTTTTCCGGTCCACCTGGTGGAGATGACTCCCAACGGCCTCCGGGAGGTTTACGTTGGACTCCGGGGTGGTGAGCTTGTGGAGGAGTCCGGCGAACCTTCCACACCGGAGTTGGCCGGTTACCTGGCGCGAATCGGTATCACTCTGTCCGAGGGGAAACGGGCGGAGATCAATCTGGCGGCGCCCCGCTGGATCGCCGACGTGGCCGGTTCGCTCCGGAGGGGATTCGTCCTGACGGTGGACTACGGTTACGAGGCAGTGGATCTCTTCTCGCCGGGGCGGATGGCCGGCACCCTCCTCTGCTACCATCGGCATCAGGTG
>CAIUUR010000251.1 GCA_903902345.1 uncultured Geobacteraceae bacterium
ACCGTCCGGGGACGAACCCGGTTAAGCAGAGAACGGACGCTGACGGGGTCCTGAAGGTTCAGAAACGCCACATTGGCCGCCGGAATTTCATGGAGCCGCCAGGAATCTCCGGAAAAGACGGTGCCGACGACATCATCGCGGCATGCCAGACAACTCCGGAGCAGATTCGCGCCGATAAAGCCGCTGGCCCCTATCACCAGAATCGGGCCGGTGAGGCATTCAATTTTCTTCGTCAGTTCCATCTCTTCGGGTCAGCCTCGAAATCCGGCCAGAACGCTGCCGGGATCAAGGCCGCACTCCTTCCGGTGAAAGTCCTGGGAGCCGTAGAGCCCAGACGGATACCCCCGGGCGAAGCGGTGCTCGAACCGGGGCGGAACCTCACCCCGCAGGGCGAGTCCATGCAGCAGCATCTGCCCGGCACCCCCCGCGGCGACATGCTCCTCCACCACCAGGAGTCGCCGGCTGCTCCGGAGTTCCGCCAGAAAGAGCTCGGGAATCTCCTCCATCCGCACCGGCAGTTCACAGAGGATCCAGACGCTGGGCCGGGCCTCCGCTGGTAGCTCCCGCGCTACGGCCAGTATCCCTCCGGCCAGCGGACCGACGATCACCATTGTCCCGCCCCCCCCCGCCAGGAGTCGCCGCCAAGGTGAGTAGGGAGGGAGATCGGCTCCGGAGGGAAGTTCGTCCCGGCCAAGCCTGAGATACGCCGGCTCCCGTGCAGCCAGGATCCGGCCGATGGCCGCGGTGACATCCGGCGCAAAGGCGGGAATGTACGCCCGCATCCCCTGCAAGGTGCAAAGAATACCATAATCCTCCAGCGCGTGATGGGTCGCCCCCATGACACCGTAGCCGTACCCGCCGCCGTTGCCGATAAGGCAGACCGGCAGACGGTGCAGGCAGACATCGTTTCGTATCTGTTCCAGGGGGCGGGCGTAGATGAAGGGGGCGATGCTGTATACCCAGGGAGCGAACCCCAGTCGCCCCAGGCCACTCGCCACGGAGATCATGTTTTGCTCGGCTATGCCGCAGTTTATGAACCGATCACCGGCCACTCCCCGCAAAGGCTCCAGCGCCCCGAACCCCAGATCTCCGGTGAGGAAGGCGAAGTCGGGGCGTGCGGCGTGCGTTATCAGGGAAGTCGTCAGGATGTTTCTCATGACTCCGTCACCTCCCGCACGGCCTCGGCATACTGTTCGGCGGCCATGGGGTGGTAATGCCACTCCATCTTCCGCTCCATGAACGAGACGCCATGCCCCTTGATCGAACGGGCCACCAGGGCGCGGGGACGTCCCCCCGTGGGGGGCTGCAGCAGCGCCCGCTCCAGCGACAGTGCGTCATGGCCGTCCACGGCCTCCACGTCAAGACCGAAAGATTCGAGCTTCTCCTTCAGGGAGCCCAGGTCGGCAACCTCCCGGGTGGAGCCAAACCCCTGCAGGCCGTTAAGATCAATCATGAGGGTCAGGGAATCCAGACGCTGATGCGCCGCGAAGATGAGCGACTCCCAGGTGGAGCCCTCGTTCCACTCACCATCGGACAGAAGGCAGAAAACCCTTCCCGGCGCCCCCTTTAGTCTCTTACCCAAGGCGAGCCCGGCCGCCAGCCCGAGTCCGTGACCCAGGCTCCCCGTGGCAAAGATCACATCGGGGATTCCCGTCGCCGGCGGATGACCGCTCAGGGATGTTCCCTCCTGGTGAAACTGTACGAGATCATCCTCCCGCAGCTTCCCCACCGACCAGAGTGTCGTATAGAGAGCCCCTGCGGAGTGCCCCTTGGAGAGGACGAAGAGATCGTCGGGAGCGAGAACCCGGTGATAGAGTGTCATCAGCATCTCCAGAGCCGAAAGATTCCCCCCTATGTGGCCGACCCTGGCCTCGAAATGCATGCGCAGAAGCCGCAGCTTCGCGTTACGAATGAGCTCTCTCAAAAGCCTGACTCCTCGCGTTACGGCAGTTGCTCCAGGCGGCCCTCCAGTTGAAAGGAAGACCATACGGCCCGCTTTCCGATCACCTGAAAAAACGCCGCTGATTGTATCCGCATCAATATGTGCCCGGTATCCAGATCGTTGATCCCCACGACAAGGGAATAGGTTCCCTTGGAAAAATTTACACGGGGGATGGTTACCGTAACCTTCACGTTACCACTGCGGTTGACAATGGCCGTGGGCTCATCTTCAAGGAACTCGGCCACATTGGTCTGCTCGATGTTGTAGAACGCCAGATACAGCGAGACTCTCCGGTGCTCCGGCGCCACCTGCAAGCGGCAGCTGATGCGCAGATCCTCCAGCCGCCTCACCACTATCGGCTGTTTCACATACGGTTCCCCGTTTATGGCAATAGTTTCAATGGAGACCGCCCCCTCCAGAGCAAAATTCGGGATGGCGTCGACCATGCCGTAATAGGCATCGATCCCCTCCGCGACCCCTTTCCCCTGCACCAGCGCCGCTCCTCGCTCCATCAGGAGGACATCGGAGGCGATGCGGGAAACCTGGGGCATGCTGTGGGAGACAAAGATGACCGCCGTATTTTTAATAAGCCGGTCCATCCTGTTAAAACACTTGATGGCGAAATTCATGTCCCCCACCGCCATCACCTCGTCCAGCAGGAGGATATCCGGATTCAGGGATGAGGCGACGGCAAACCCCAATCTGACCTGCATGCCGGACGAATAGTTCTGCACCGGCATGTCGATGAATTCGGACAGTTCGGCGAAATCGATGATCTCGTCGATTTTTTTATCGATCTCCCGTTTCCCCAACCCGATGATGGAAGCGTTGACATAGATATTCTCCCGTCCGGAGAGGATGGGATTGAACCCCGCACCAAGGGCGATGAGTGCCCCTATTTTCCCCCTCATCTCGATGCGACCGGAGTCGGGCTTGATGAGACCGTTGAGCATGCGCAAAAGAGTCGACTTGCCGGCGCCGTTACAGCCGATGAGTCCCAGACACTCCCCCCGTTTCAGCTCGAAGCTCACATCCTTCACCGCCCAGAACTCGTTGAGACGAAGTTGGTCATTACGGGAATGCCGTTGTCCCAGCAGTTCGCTCCCCAGATCCTGCATCCCGTACCAGAGGGAACGCTTCAGACTGCGGCAGAACTTCTTGGATACACCTTCGACTTTTATGAGGGTATCAGACATAAAACCGCCTTACGCACTCATCCGCTCGATGATGATGGGCATGGACAACCGATAGGCGAGCCAGGCGATCAGGAGCAGCAGCAGAGCCACTCCGTTCACGGCAAGAAACGTTCCGAGGTCGGCGGGGGGAAAACCGGTGAGCCAGTCACGGGTGGTGGCGATCAGCGGGGTTAGCGGGTTCAACTTGAACAGGGTGAGCGCCCAACCGCTCTTGGGCAGGGGAAAGATGACCGGTGAAACATACATGAGGAATTGCAGCAGAACCGCGACCGCCCGTCCCACATCGGAATAAAGCATCCCCACCGGAGTAATCAGCAAGCCGAGAGAGGTTCCCACCAGGAGCAATGAAAGTATCCCCAGCGGGAAGAGGAGCAGACCCCAGCCTGGATTGATACCGACCACGAGCAGGGAAACCAGGAGCAGCACGACCTTGATGGCGGCATTGAAGAGGATCTGGTAGATCCCGGAGATGATCACGGCCTCGCGGGGAAAATTGAGTTTGGCCAGCATCCCGCTGGCGCTTCTGGTCTGATTGAGAGGGGCGTTCAAGGCCTCGGTGAAGATAGACCAGATCATGGTGCCGGTGAGGACGTAGATGGGATAGGGAAGTTCGGTCTTCCCCACATTGATGATTCCGGCGCCGCTGAGGAAGAGCCAGGTGGCGGTGCTGGTAACGGGACCGACGAAAGCCCAGAGGATACCCAATATCGATTGACGATACTGGGCGTTAATATCACGCACCGCCAGACGCCACGCCAGCTCCCTGCCGGCCAGCAGGTCGCGGAACATATCACGCAGCATCAAGAGTGGATTATGGAGTGAAGAATCGGGGGAGTAGACGGTGACTGGAACAGGTGGCATGGCAAATCCGGAGACAGGAAGTATGATTCAGCTGACAAGGAAGCTCATGTTCAAGCACGAGCATAGTACAGGAGAAGAGGTATGGACGAAAGGGCATTTTCGCGACTGGACCCTGATTTCTGTTTCAACGCCCCACTTTCCCCATGAGCCTTCTCAACAGTGTTGCCTTTTTGATAGGTGCGACTGGCGGGGTCGCCTCCGCCCTGTTGTACGGCTGCATGTGCCAGGCCACATCATGAACCGAATCACGCACCTTTTCGAACACATGTGTCTTCCCGGAAAAATTCTCCACAAGACGCCACCCCGGGTCAACCGACATAAACTCGGTCAGAATGGCCACTGATCGCAGTTGCACATCATCAATCACCATGAGCCCCCCCTTGCGAAGCTTGTCCGCAGTGTAGAACCAATCAAGCATGGGCCAGGGAAAGGCGTGCTTTCCGTCCAGCAATACCAGATCCAGCCCATCCATCTCGCACCGCGGAAGATACTTTTCGGAGGATTCCGGAACGAATCGGACCTTGCCCAAACAAATCTCATTCCGCACGGCATACCGGGTGATCAATGAAATCTCGGATTGAGACGGAGTGACGGCCATATGCTCACAACCCCGCAAGGCAAAAACCAGGGTTGAACATCCGGCGCCGGTCTCCAGTGTCCGGCTTGTATCGTGGACGTTTTCCGCGATGAACGTGAGGACATCGGATTCGATGCCATGACAGGTAAGCAGATCGGAAGCCAATATCTCCGAGGCGCTGTGGGGAAGAAAACTTTCGGACGGATCGAAGGAACGCTCAATTTCCGTCTCCATCTGATGAAAGCTCGGTTGAGCGAGAATGAGTTGTCGTAGTTTGTCCACACTATCTCCCTGAAAATGCGGCAGTCACGCCTTCAAATAAATCACCATTAGTGCAAGGACCGCAATAGTTTTCGCCTTAGCGCTTCTCCAAGCAGTTGGATCGCCGCCTTAACTCCCGGCCGGCGCAAAGACTCAACCTGAGCGGTGTAATATCCAACATCAGCTTTTTGTTTCCGCAGGGTTCTGTGGTAGAGTTCCGGATGCACACAATCCATGAACTCAATGTGCGCCAACGGAGTTACTCCTTGTGAAATCAATTCAGCATACGAATCGCTGTCACGGCGGACGTAGAGAAAAGTATTCTGACGATACCAAAACTCGACTCGTTGGTCTCCCCAGAAGCGCGGTCGAAACAGATCAAACGGCAGATACTCATTTTCGGCAAAATATTTCGCCCAGTAGCTATGTGGTTGTTCATTGATGTGGTGCAGCCCCCCCTGGCCGGTAAAAGCCGCTCCAAAAAGTACGAGGTCGGATAGCCCCGTCAAGGATCGTATGAACGTCTTTGCGACGGAGGGATCAAGATGTTCAGCTACTTCAAGCGACATGGCCAGATCAAACCTACCCTCGCGGCAGATTAGCGGTTGTGCCAAATCGCGCGTCTCGAAAACGATATCACTGTCCACCATGGCCTGCTGAGAGTTCCATTGACCGTCATAACCGGACAGCGCCTTGACGCCCAAATTCTTGCACGCCTTGAGCCATGCGCCTCGGCCACAACCAACATCGACAACAGTTCGGGGGAGGAAAAATTCAAACAGGTATTCAAGAAACAGAGTGGCGCTTACATATGAACCCGACATTTTTTCTTCGTAGAATGCATCATCATACATATTTCACGAGACCGTACCTTTGATAGTTCCGTTTTTTATACTTCAATTTCAACATGCCGATGGCAAATGACAAGTTACGAATAGCTTCCATTTCCCACTCCGGCATACCTTCAGGGTAAAGCCATCGGTTGCGCTGCTTGAATCTTCTTTTTTGCAATGAGATATAGGCCCTGACAATGGAACTGACAGTATGTTTTGTCTCGGAGTGCTCCCAGTGATGGGCGATATACGCTTCAGAATATCCTTCGCTGGACATTCTGCCGATGAAACTCCGGCGTGAAAGTCTGACGGGCTCAAAGTGGTGAACCACTGATGCAGTCGGTTCCCCGGTGATGGTGTATCCGGCTTTCAACAACTGCCGGGAAAAGAGGACGTCATCACAAAAGCCGAGGGCTCCCGGACCCAGTTCGGGATCAAACAGGGGCACTTTACGCAGGACATCACGCGTAAATGCCATATTCGCTCCTATCAAACAGTGCAGATTGGGCAAGTCATGATACTTTGTTGATGCCAGATAGCATTCATGTTGTACAGTCATCCATGGTCGGGTCAGATGGGATGCTAATTCGATCCCCCCGGTAACCGCGTCAGCTTTGCCGCACAGGAGAGGTTTACACAGCCGTTCCAGCCATTGAACACCCGGGACGACATCATCGTCGGTAAAGACGATAATATCGCCTGCGGCGTTAACAATAGCCGAATTACGAGCAGAAGATAACCCCGGTTTCCCTTCGAAAATATAGTTAACATTGTGCAGCCGAGAAGATACGGCTTTGACTGTTTCTTGAGTAGCGTCGGTTGAACCGTTGTCTATCACCAACAGTTCCGTTTCCATATCACGCGGGAAGTTATAACCTGCAAAGGTTTCCAATGTCCTGCCAAGACTCTCCGCACGGTTACGGGTGCAAATCGCTATCGAGATTTTCATGACACTGAATTTCCTCTTGCAAACTGCAAACAACGAAAGTCTGCAGTTCGTTGAGCAGAGCTAACCGAACCTCATTTTTTACGAAGATAGCATACGCCGTCATAGTTATCGATACGCTCCACTGCGGAACGTCGACTCAGAAAATCATGCAGCGCCCTTGAACAACCATCCCACGTATAGTAATCGTCCAGCAGAATAATCCCGCCGGGAGCAACCTGATCAAACAAAACTTCCAGACAAATCATTGTTGAATCATACCAATCACCATCAAGACGAAGGAACGCAATGGGCGCTGGAGGGACAAATCCGGGCAATGTCGCCTGAAACCATCCCTTCACCAAAAAATACGAGGGTATCCCCGCAAGGGTCATGGCTTGCCGGGCGAATTCGGGCGGAGCGGCACAGTTGTCGTAGTAATTGGAAGAGTCCCGGTCTTGCTGCCATTTCCGTGCAGCTTCACCGTCAATATCCTTTGCAGGTGGCAACCCTTCAAAACTGTCAAACAGAAAATAGTCCCGATCCGATCCCAATATTTTTCCGAGACCTGCGCTCATACCTCCTCGCCAAACCCCGCATTCTACCACACACCCGTGTACATCTCTGACACTCCCGGCAAGGAGCAGATTGTTGATATACGCTTGTCGTGGAACCATGGTGTAATCACTGAACAGCTCATACACCTGCCGGCAATCTTCCTGAACTGTCTTTCTGTGTCGAAAACGCCGCATGAATTTTAAGGATATCAACGTAAGACTCCGTTTCAAGGACCTCGTCCAGCTCAAAGGGACAGACGGTTGATATATTTTTTGACGCAAATCACCTCGGCATTCGGCGCCATAAAACCATGATGGGATGAATGCGGATAACTCCTCCCCATTGTCGGACTCTCCGTAACCTCAAAACTTACGATGTTCCGCTGATAATCTTCCGTACTGGTAAAGCTGGAACCGACCCACGCATCCAGGAAATAACGGCCCGGGATCAATGGCGGCAACTCAACGGAAACTCTCAATCCGTATTCCCCGGGGCCGTCAAGAATAAACGGTGTTGCCTGGGGCAAGGCTTGCATAATCGGTTCCGACAGGTTGTTACAGACATCAAGCGCAACAAAATAACCATTGGCGTTACTGACCCATTCCAGCGCCATGTCGCAAATCAACATTAACTTCGGCTGGTTACCCTCAATCGTAATCTTCACCGAAGTAAAAAAAATATTCGCTGTATCACATTCTCCGGTTCGTGACCATGAACCGCTCACTCCTGCTGACGCCTCTGTCATGTACAAGCCGAGGGCGTGATTCGTATCACCCCTGAAACGGAATTCTCCGCGGTCCAAAAACAGACAGTTGTCGCAAAGAGTCCGGACAGCAATCATGTTGTGCGTTACAAACAGTACGGTTCGTCCTTCACTGCTGACCGTCTGCATCTTACCCAGACATTTTTTCTGGAAATCCGCATCACCAACAGCCAGAACCTCATCCACAATCAGTATCTCCGGTTCGAGATGAGCCGCAACGCCGAAAGCCAGCCGGACATACATACCGGAGGAATAGCGCTTGACGGGGGTATCAATGAATGTTTCGATTTCCGCGAAATCGACGATCTCATCGAATTTATGTTTGATCTCCGCCTTACTCATGCCGAGGATTGCGCCGTTGAGAAATACATTTTCCCGTCCGGTCAGTTCCGGGTGGAATCCCGTCCCCACCTCCAGCAGGCTCGCGATTCGTCCCTTGATTTTTATCTGTCCTTTGGTAGGCGTGGTGGTCTTAGAGAGGATCTTGAGGAGGGTCGATTTGCCGGCGCCATTACGACCGATGATGCCGAGCACTTCGCCCTGTTTGACATCGAAGGAAATATCTTTCAGCGCCCAGAAACGGTCCGCAGGCTGTGATGGGGGAAGGAAGAAGGGTGGAGAACCCTTTTTTGAGGGAAGTGGAGAAGTGACAGGAGTTGAAGCAGTGACGTCAATAAGGGCGTTGGGGTCTTCTTTCCCCCTCATCCTCGCCCACCAGCTCTCCAGATCCTTCGTCATGGAAGCATGGCTGATCGCGCCCAGGCGGTACTCTTTCCAGATGTTTTCTACTCTTATGACGACGTCGGACATCTCTATACCGTTGACATGAAGATCCTCACCTCCCGGCTAAAGAGGATGATCCCCAAAAAGTGAATAACTACCATGGCCGCCTCTGGTCAGACTCAGAGCGGAGCCACATGCTTCAACGCCAATGAATCAAATCACAATCTAAAATTACCTTTAAATTTTAAATATCCTTATTATACGTTTGATTCTATTGACAATAAAAACAGACAGCCTAGGACGCGCTATCGGCATGAATACATTCCAAAAATCTAAATAAAACATATATCTAATAATATTGACAAGTTTAATTTGTTCGCTCGCGGGGATAACTATTTTTTGGCTATATTTAAGAAAAACAAAATCCCAAAGATAACTGCCGACAATGATAGCTTGCGCCATACGACATTTCTTATAAAGCTTACCCCGCAAGCCTTTACTATGAAAAAAACTGATCATATCATCAAAATAGCTCAGATATATGACAGGAAGATATCCACTCCAGAAACCTTCATTACCCGCCCAGTCCCTACTACCATCTCCCATTATGATGAGTGGATCACCAGAGTAAATCGCTTTCTTCCCGAAATAAGCCATGCCTAGGATATAAACGTGAGGATAAACGCTCTTCCAGTCAGCAAAATCTTCGCCGGATATCCCATTCATATCAACACTTTTCCAAATATGTGTACGAAATATTGAGTTTGGCAGAAATCCAAGATAGTCGAATCTTATCTCGGGGTCTATAAGCGTTTCCCACTTTTTTATCAATCTCTTTTCAACACTGACTTTACTCTTTGCTAAGTGCATAAAATCTTTACTGCTAACACAAATATCACGCACTGAAAGCTCTCTTACAATTTTTGTATCTATACTGCTTTCAACCGCAAATATATAGTCAATGTCTCCGTGCAATTTAATCGTTTCTATAATATTATGAATGGCTTCAGGCATGACAAAATCATCATCACCGACTATCCAGCAAAAATCTCCTCCAGCCATTTCATTGGTAAGCTTTAATATGTTACGCATAAAACCTATATTTACTTCATTTTTACTATAGCGAACGGGGCCATACCTTCTCGCCCATTCGACTACTTCTTTCGTGTTATCAGTTGAACAATTGTCAGAAACGATGAGCTCTACCACACCGCCCAATTCTTTAACTTGTGGGAGAAGAGAAAGAAGAGCAGGACGAAGGAGTTCCGCGCGATTGTAAGTCGGAATGCAAATTGAAAGCAGCGGCTTGTTCATATTACTATCGGACCCATGCAGTATCCTCGCGAGATGTCTATGCGTCTAATGGTGTCTAAATCCATTGCTTTACCTGTGAGATATCGGAAACTACGACCATTCCCGGAGCGGCAACGCGTACATCCCTTGAAACAAGAAAGTATTTCGGAGGGACGCTGTTTGCTATCCTGCGACCATTTGTCCCCTCAACCCGTCTATCTCGCTGTCAGTCAATCCGGTATATTTTTTAATTTTATCGTTCAGTGCGCCATCTTTTATCATCTCAACGGCTGTTTCTAATTTTCCCTCTATCTTGCCTTCCACCTTACCTTCTATTTTACCTTCTATTTTACCTTCTATCTTGCCTTCCATCTTACCTTCTATCTTGCCGGTATCATACTGCTGTTCCAAGCTGTAGCGCTCTGCCGCGTCTCGAATCTGCCAATATTCATATACTTCCAGTTCATCCTGGCTCCAGGAATTCATGGACGCCTGAGTGTAC